>CAZMRN010000008.1:0-22501 GCA_964568575.1 uncultured Caulobacteraceae bacterium | reverse complement strand
GGGCTCGCGTCCTCGGTGCGGGCGCACCCGATTGCGGCCGCAAGCATCGCCATCGCTGCAAACAACCGCATCGCCTGTCCCCCCGCCTTAATGTGATGGGCCATGCTAGGCCCGACGCGCCCGATTGGCGAGGTTTCGCGCGCGGCCGCGCCCCGAGGTTGCGCTTTATTAACCGTGGCGTGCGATGGATCATGAAAGCGTCATGGAGGCGGTCCCGCCATGGAATCCGAGACACGGTCTCTGAACGGGGATGCGGACGTCTGGCCGCACATTCTCGTGGTCGACGATCTTGAGGACAATCGGGAGCTGTTGCGCCGGCGATTGATGATCGCGCGCTTCACGGTGTCGGAAGCCTGCGACGGGCGCGAGTGCCTGGCGCGGCTGGGCGAGGAAAAATTCGACGCCGTGCTGCTCGATTACATGATGCCGGGCATCGACGGCCTCGAAACCTTGCGGCGCATCCGCGAGACCTGGTCCAAGCGCGACCTCCCCGTGATCATGGTGACCGCGCGCGACGAAGATCCGATGATCGTGAAGTGCCTGGAATCCGGCGCCAACGATTATGTGGCCAAGCCGTTTTCGTTTGCGGTGCTGCAAGCGCGTCTGCGCGCGGCGCTGCCGGAGGCGGCCGCGGCCTGATCGAAAAAAGAAGCCCCGACCTGCGCCGGGGCTTCAAGGGGGCGTTCACGCGGGGGCGTTGAACATCGTATGGCGCGCGCCGCTAGCGCGCGGCGACGCGCGTGACGGTAAAGCCGCGCGCCTGCAATTGCGCGACGAGGCCCTCGGGCCCGGGCAGGTGCGCTGCGCCCACGGCGACGAAATCGACGCCGCTGCCGGCGAGCTCGCGCGTGAGCGTTTCGACCCAGGCGTTGTTCCGGCGCGTCATGATGATGTCGAACAATTCCGGATAGGTCGCGCGCATGTCGTCGAGCGTGAGGCGCGACAAGGCGTCGAGATCGCCGCGTTCCCAGGCGGTCTCCATCTGCGCCAACAGCGTGTTTCCGGCCTCGAGATCAGCGACTGCGTCCATCAGCATTTCGATTTGCGCCGCTTCGGTCATGCCGGCGAAGAAGCCGAGTTGTTGTTCGACGGTTTCGAAACTGCGCATGGTTTTTCCGGCCGCATTCGCTGCGGCGGTGATCTGCTGATCGGCGCCCGCATTGGGATCATAGCCCGCCTGCATGATCGGCAGGATCGAGACGGTCAGCCCCGCGAGCCAGGGCGTCATCGGTTCGACCGCCTGCGGCGGCACGCCGAGCCGCCCGAGCGCCGCAGCGAGGCGCGCGTTCTGCGCCGGCGTCAAACGTTGCGAGAGCGGTTTCTCCGGCGACAGGCCGTATCGCGGCATCAGGCGCTGCGTTTCGGCCTGGGTTTCAGGCCCCATCGGAATTTCGGTCCAGACCTCTTGCGCTTCGGCGAGCGCTGCGTGCGCCTCCGGCCCGCCCCAACCTGCGCCGGGCCGGCGGATGTGCATCGTGCCGAAAATGTAGAGCGTAGAATCCGCGTCGCGCACCACGTAAAGCGCAGGATTGAGCGCAGCGCGCGGCGCGGCGGCGGCTTCCGCGACCGGCGTTTCAGCGAAGGCCGGCGTCGCCGCACAGGCGATGGCTGCGGCCATGCACAGCGATTTCAGCGTACGCGCGATGGTCATTGACGTCTCCATGTCGTTTTCCCCACTCATTCGGCCGCTTTCGCGGCGTCGTCGTCTTGAAACACGTCTTCGATGCGCAACGAAAAGATGCGCGCGATCTTGAACGCCAGCGGCAGCGACGGGTCGTATTTTCCCGTCTCGATGGCGTTCACCGTCTGACGCGACACGCCGAGCGTTTCGGCGAGATCAGCCTGACTCCATTGCCGCTCGGCGCGCAGCACGCGCAGGCGATTGTTCATGTCCGCCTCCGCGATCACTTGCTGAAGCCTTGAAGCTTCAGCGACAGCGCCGTGGTGGCGGCGAATTGCAGACCCATGAAGGCGACGAACGCTTCGAAGGCGCCGAACGTCTGCGCCAATCCGGCGGCGTCCAGCAGCGCCCACGCCATCAGGCCGATCGCGCCAAGCACGCCCGACACCGCATAGGCTTGCAGCACGACGCGGCGGAACAATTCGTCATAGATGCGCCACAGCCGCCATGAACCGAAATGGAACAGCCCAAACCCGATGACCGCGATGGCGATCACGATCGGCGTCGGCGCGCCCTGATGCGCCATCGCCACGCCCGCGAACGCCGCGCCGAAGCCCAGCATGCTCCACGCGCCCCACGCATAGGTCGCCCGATCGCGCCGGCGGATGTCGGCGGCTTCATCGCACACCGTCGCTTCGACCTGCAGCGCGGCCACCGCGTTTCGCCCCAGCGCGGCGACGGCGAGAAACATCAGCGCCCACGACACGCTCATGACGCTCAAGGTCCAGGCGACGGTGTCGGCCAAGGTGGCGTCGCGCAACGGCCCGGCGAGCGTGGTGATGATCGACTCCGCGCCGGTGAACAGCGTCAGCGTGAGCCCGGTGAAGAAGCCCACCCACAGGCCGGTCACGAGGAAGATCCCCCAGCGCAGCGCTTGACCGCGCCCGCGCGCAAGCGCTTGGGCGAGCCAAATCACAGCGACCGTCATCGCCACCGGCGCCGCGTGCACGGCCAGCCGCGCCAGATCGTCCGACAAGCCGAGGCCCGCCGCCGCCGCCAGCGCGTCCGGCTCGGGCGTGCCTGTGGCCGAGAGCGCGGCCATGATCACCGTCAGCGTCGCAATCCCATAGCCGTTGGCGCGCGGCGGCGTCGGCGCCTCCATCGTCCCGGTCATCGTCATCTCCAAACTCTCCCTGGACAAGCTCGCCTGTCACTTAGCCAAGCGTCCATGTCATAATGACAAGCGTACTTGTCATACGAGCGCGTGCTTGTCAAGCACCCTTGTCTTCCAGGGTCCGATCAGGCGGTCGGGTCGAAGCGGACGCCTTGGGCGAGCGGCAGATCGGCGCCGAAATTCACCGTCTGGGTCTGGCGGCGCATATAGGCCTTCCAGGCGTCGGAGCCGCTTTCGCGACCGCCGCCCGTCTCCTTCTCGCCGCCGAACGCGCCGCCGATTTCAGCGCCCGAGGGGCCGGTGTTGACGTTGGCGATGCCGCAATCCGATCCGACGGCGGAGAGAAAGGTTTCGGCTTCGCGCATATTTTGCGTGAACAGCGAAGAAGACAGACCCTGCGGGACGTCGCGGAGCATCGCGATGGCGGCGTCGAAATCTCGATAGCGCAGCACATAGAGGATAGGCGCGAAGGTCTCCGCGCGCACGATGTCGGTCTGGTGCGGCATCTCCACCAGCGCCGGGCGCACATAGAAACTCTGCAAGCCGTTGACGTCCACGCGTTCGCCCCCGAACGCAGCGCCGCCTTCGCCTGCGGCCTGCGCCAACGCAGCTTGCATCGCCGCGAACGCGTCGCCGTCGATAAGGGGACCGACGAGCGTGGAGGCTTCGCGCGGATCGCCAACGGCCAATGACGCGTACGCAGCGCGCAGCGGCGCAAGCACGGCGTCGGCCACATCCTCGTGCAAGATGAGGCGGCGCAGCGTGGTGCAGCGTTGCCCGGCCGTGCCGACGGCGGAGAAGCAGATTGCGCGCACCGCCATGGCGAGATCCGCGCTGGGCGCGACGATCATCGCGGCGTTGCCGCCCAGCTCCAGCAGCGTACGCTTCAAGCCTGCAGCGGCGCGCGCAGCGACGGCCTTGCCCATGCGCATCGACCCGGTGGCGGAAATGAGATCGCACGCGTCGGCCAGCGCTGCGCCCTCCTGCGCGCCGCCGTGCACGACAGCGACAAGGCCCGGCGGCGCGTCGCCGAAGCGCGCCATCGCGTCGCGCAGCGTGTCCATCACGGCGTCGGCGCACAGCGGCGTCTTCTCGCTGGGCTTCCACAAAACGGCGTTGCCGCACACCAGCGCCAAGGCGGCGTTCCAGGCATAGACCGCGACGGGGAAATTGAACGCCGAAATGACGCCGACGATTCCCAACGGATGCCAGCGCTCGATCAGGTGATGGCGCGGCCGTTCAGAGGTGATGGTAAGGCCGTACAATTGCCGCGACAGGCCGACGGCGAAATCGCAGATGTCGATCATCTCCTGCACTTCGCCGCGCGCTTCAGAAAGGATTTTGCCGTTCTCGAGGCACACGAGCTGCGCCAGCGTCTCCTTGCGCACGCGCAGGATTTCGCCCCACAGCCGCACCAATTCGCCGCGCCGCGGCGCAGGAATCTCGCGCCACGCCAGAAACGCCGCACGCGCCGCAGACGCTTTCGCGGCGATGTCCCCAGGCGTATCGATCGCGACCGCCCCGATCGGCGCGCCGTCGATGGGCGAGGTGGAGACGATCCGGCCCACCGCTCAGCGCCAAGCCGAAAAATGCTTCGACAATTTGAGCCCCTGGCCCTGATAATTCGATCCGGCTTCGCCATAGAGCCGCTCGGCGGGGCCGCACAGCGGTTCGTAGACGAGCTTGCCGACGGGCTGGCCGTCCTCGAGGAAGAACGGCACGTCGCGCGAGCGCACTTCGAGCACGGCGCGTCCCGTATTGGGGCTCACGCCGAAGCCCGGATCGAAGAAGCCGGCATAGTGGGCGCGGAACTCCCCCAGCTCCGGCCGGATCGGCGCCATTTCGGCCGCCTCGTCCGGCGCGATCAGAACATTTTCCTTGGATGCGAAAATATAGAACTGCCCGGGATCGAGCACGACGCGGCCATGGCGCGCCTCGAGCGGCTCCCAATAATCGCGCGGATCATAGGCGCCGATGCGCTCGACGTCGATGACGCCCGAATGGCGCTTGGCGCGAAAGCCGACCGGCCCCTTCATCGCAAGATCGATGGTGAAATCGACCTCGCGGCGCGGATGCGGCGGGCCGCGCCGCAAGCGCAATTGCGACAAGGCCGCACCGGTGCGCGCCAGAATTGAAAACGTGCACGGACTGATCTCGGCCCAGAGCGGGCCTTCATAGCCGGCAGGCAGATGATCGAACGCGCTGGCGTGATCGACGATCAGGCGCGTGAACACGTCGATGCGCCCGGTCGAGCTTTTGGGATTGGCCGCGCCATGCAGATGCGGCGGCAGCGCCGCGCTTTCCTGCAATTGCGCAAGATAGACGCAGCCCGTTTCGAGCACGGCGCCCTCGCGCAGATCGATGCGGTGCATCACCAATTGCTCGTCCAGCCGATCGGCGACGCGCGCAGCGCCAGGCAGGAAGCTGGCGCGCAAACGATAGGCCGTTTCGCCGAGGCGCAGATCGAGGCTCGCCGGCTGGATTTGATCGGTCAGGAAGGGCGCATCGGCGCGAATGAAGCCGCGCGCGATGGCGCGTTTGAGTTCTGCATCGGGAAGGACGCCGTGCGTCGCCATGACCGCTCCTCGCGCCGCGACGACGGCGCGCCCACTTGCTAGCCCAGCTCGCCGCGTTGTCCAAACTTGACGCTGGCCCGGCGACCGCTCAAACAGGCTTCGCGCCGATTTGAGCTCAGCTTGCGGGGCGCGCTAAAAATGCCGCTAAACGAGAGGATCGCATGACAAACGACGCTTCCCCGCCGCGGCTCGCCACGCAGCTCGTGCGCGCGGGCCTTTCCCGCTCGCAGCACAAAGAGACCGCCGAGGCGCTCTATCTGACGTCCGGCTTCGTCTATGACAGCGCCGCGGAGGCCGATGCGCGCTTTGCGGGAACCTCGCCCGGCTATCTCTATGGGCGCTACGCCAACCCGACCGTCCGCGTGTTCGAAGAGCGCATGATGGCCCTTGAAGGCGCCGAAGAAGCGCTGGCCATGGGCTCGGGGATGGCGGCGGTGCAGGCCGCCTTGATGGCCAATTTGAAGGCCGGCGACCGCGTAATCGGCGCGCGGGCGATGTTTTCGTCGTGCTTGTGGATCCTCGACACGCTGCTGCCGCGCTTCGGGGTTTCAGTCGAGCTCGTCGACGGCGACGACCTCGCGCAATGGCGCGCGGCCGCCGCCCGCGGCGTGACGCTGGCGCTGATCGAAACGCCCGCGAATCCGACGCTCACCGCCGTCGACATCGCCGCCGTGGCCGACATCGTGCACGCCGCCGGCGGCAAGCTGATCGTCGACAACGCCTTCGCCAGCCCGGTGCTGCAAAAGCCGCTGACCTTCGGCGCCGATCTCGTCGTCTATTCCGCGACCAAGCATATCGACGGCCAGGGCCGCACGCTGGGCGGAATAATTCTGGGGTCCAAAGCGCTGATCGACGAAGGCATCCGCGAATTCCTGCGCCACACCGGCCCGGCCATGTCGCCATTCAACGCTTGGGTTCTGGCCAAGGGGCTGGAGACGATCGTTCTGCGCGTCGAGAAGCAATGCGAGACCGCAGCGGCTTTGGCGGAGCGCTTCGCCGGCCACCCCAAGATCACGCGGCTCATGTACCCCCACCACAAAGCGCATCCGCAGCGCGCGCTGCATCAGCGCCAGATGCGCCGCGGCGGCACGCTGATCGCTTTCGACGTCGAGGGCGGCCGCGCCGGGGCCTGGCGCTTTCTCGACGCGCTCACATTGATCGACATCTCGAACAATCTGGGCGACTCGAAATCGCTGGCGACGCACCCCGAGACCACCACGCATCGGCGGCTCTCGGACGAGGCCCGCGCCCATATCGGCGTCACGGGCGGCACGATCCGGCTCAGCGTCGGCCTGGAAGACGCCGAAGACCTCGCCGACGATCTCGATCGGGCGCTGGCCGCCGTTTGAGGGCTTTCACGGCCCTGTCGCATTGACGCGCGGCGCACGCCGGTCCTAGCCTCCCCGGCGGATCGGGCGCTGCTCCCCTGGATGGAGGTTGCGCTTGGGAACGCCCCTCCGCGGCCCAGGTTGGTTGCACATAGGCGGATCAGGAGGCGCGCATGCGCGTGCAGGTTTCCGGCCGACAGCTTGATGTCGGCGAGGCGCTGCGAACGAGGATCGAGACGGAGCTCGAAGCTGGGATCGTTAAGTATTTCGGCCGCCCGACCGACGGGACGGTGACGGTCAGCCGGGCCGGGGTGGGGTTCGAGGTGGATTGCACCGTCCATTTGGCGTCGGGAATCACTTTGCAGTCCCAGGGCGAAGGCCCTGACGCGCACGGCGCCTTCGACAACGCCCTCTCTAAGCTCGAAAAGCGGGTCCGGCGCTATAAGAGGCGCCTCAAAAATCATCACGCGGACAACAAATCCCCCCTTCCCGCGGAGGACGCCGCGGCGTATGTGCTCGCGCCGCTGAACGGTGATGAGGACGCCGCCGCGGAGGCGATCGAGGCGGACGGGGTCGAAGCGGGCCCCCTGGTGATCGCGGAGACGACGATTCCGGTGCGGACCATGACGGTGTCGATGGCGGTGCTGCAGCTGGAAGTGACGGACGCCCCGGCGCTTCTGTTTCGCAACGCCGCCCATCGCGGCCTGAACATGGTGTACCGGCGGTCCGATGGAAACATCGGCTGGGTAGACCCGGAACGCGCCGGCGGCCGCAGCTGACGCGGCGCCGTCCGTGCAGTGACGCATTAGGCCCGGGGGCGGCTCCCTCGTCTGCACCAAGGTGATGGGACATGGGCGATATCAAAGACTTGATCCTGCCTGGCGCGGTCCTGCCCCGGCTCGGCGCAACCTCGAAGCGCGCCGTGCTGCAGGCCTTGGCCGAGGTTCTGGCCAAGGAGGCCGACCTCGACGCGCGGGCCGTCTTCGACGCGGTGCTGCTGCGCGAGCGCCTTTCGGGCACTGGCATTGGCGAGGGCGTAGCCATCCCCCACGCCCGCATCGCCGGCCTCACGCGCCCAGTTGGCGGCTTCGCCCGGCTCGAGACCCCGATTGACTTCGACGCCCTCGACGGCCGCCCGGCCGACCTCATTTTCATGCTTCTGGCCCCGGCGGACCGCGGGGCCGACCATCTCAAAGCCCTGGCCCGCGTCTCGCGCGCGTTCCGCCGCCCGGCGGTGCGCGAGCGCCTGCGCGGCGCGCGCGGCCTGGAGGATCTCCAGGCGGTCTTCGAATCGACCCTTAAGAGCGACGCCGCCTGAACCGCGCGACTTGAATAGCTGCGCAGCGTCAACGCCTTACCGACGCATAAACTTGAGAAAACGGGAACGATTGGTCATGCATAGCAGCGCCGAGGAGCGCTGCGCGAATGGGTCTCTACGCCCTAGACGAGAGTTTCACGTCCTGGGGCCGGGTCGAACGCCGCGCCTATCCGATCGCGCGGCCGCGCTTCGCCTCGGATCTGGCCGCCGCCATCAACGCGCCAGACCGCCCCGCCACTGTGTTGCCGGTCGGCCTGGGGCGGGCTTATGGCGATTCCTGTCTGAACGCCGAAGGCGGCCTGATCGTGATGACCGGACTCAACCGGCTCATCCAGATCGACGAACAGGGCCTGATCCTGCGCGCGCAGGCCGGCCTCTCGCTGGGCGAAGCGTTGCGCGTGCTGACGCCGCGCGGCCTGTTCCTGCCGGTTCTGCCGGGGTCGCAATTCGTGACGTTGGGCGGCGCCGTGGCCAATGACGTGCACGGCAAGAACCACCTGATGCACGGCTCGTTCGGCCGCTGGGTGCGGCGCATCGGTCTGCAGCGCAGCGACCGCGAGGCGCTTTCGCTGGCGAGCAACGATCCCGGCGGATTGTTCTCCGCCACGATCGGCGGCCTCGGCCTCACCGGCGCCATCGCCTGGGTCGAACTCGGGCTGATCCCGATCGACAGCGCCTATCTCGACGCCGAAGACGTGCCGTTCTCCACGCTGGACGAGTATTTCCAAGTGATGGCCGAAAGCGAAGGCTTCGAGCATCGCGTCGCGTGGATCGACTGCACGCAGCCCGGCCGAGGCGTGTTCACGCGCGCGAAGATGCGCGACGACGGCGATCTGCAGCCGGGCCGGATCGAGCCGCGCATCTCCGCGCCCTTCGACGGCGCGGGATTCCTGTTCAATGGATTGACGCTGCGCGCGTTTAACGCGGCTTGGGCGGCCGCCGCGCGGCCTGGCACGCGGCGCGTGCATTACGGTCGCTTTTTCTTCCCGCTGGATTCGGTCGGCGACTGGAACCGCTTCTACGGCCGCCGCGGCTTTCGCCAATACCAGTGCGTCGTGCCCGAGGTCACAGCGCGCGACGCCATTCACGAGCTTCTTCGCGCCATCGCGGACTCGGGTGAGGGATCGATGCTGGCGGTGTTGAAGGCGTTCGGGCCGAAGCCCTCGCCGGGGATCATGTCGTTTCCAATTCCAGGCCACACGCTGGCGCTGGATTTCGCCAATCGCGGCGACAAGACGTTGCGGCTTCTGGCCCGGCTGGACGAGATCGTGTTGGAAGCCGGGGGCCGAATCTATGCAGGCAAGGATGGGCGCGCGCCGCCGCGCACCTTCCAGAGGATGTATCCTCGCTGGCTGGAGCTCGAACGCTTGCGCGATCCCGCGATCCGCTCGGACTTCTGGTCCCGCGTGAGCGTGACATGACGCGCCCGATCGCGCGGCGCGTCATCATTCTGGGGGCGCAATCGGCGATCGCGGAAGCGGCGGCGCGGTTGTTCGCGGCGGAAGGCTCGCGCTTCATCCTGGTCGGGCGCGACCAGGGCCGCCTCAACGAGATCTGCGGCGACCTCACCGTCCGGGGCGCGGCCGCCTGCACCACCGCCGTGCTCGACCTGGCCGCCGAGACCAATCCCCAGGCCCACATGCGCGCATGGGTTGAGCAATTGGGCGGGCTCAGCCTCGTGCTGATCGCCTTCGGCACGCTAGGCGATCAGCGCGAGACCGAAAAAGCGGGCCCCGCGCTCGACGCCACCCTGACGACGAACTTCACCGCGCCGGCGCGCTGGGCGATGGCGGCCGCCGAGGTCGTCGAGGCGCAGGGCGCAGGCACCGTCATGGCGATCGGCTCCGTGGCCGGCGATCGCGGGCGGCGGTCGAATTACGCCTACGGCGCCGCAAAGGCCGGCATCGCGGCCTTCATGCAGGGCTTGGCCCACCGCCTCGAGCCCACAGGCGCGCGCGCTGTCCTGATCAAGCCTGGGTTCGTCGACACGCCCATGACGGCCGGCTTCAAAAAGGGCGGCCCGCTTTGGGCCAAGCCGCATCAGATCGCCGCGGCGATCCACAGGGCCGCCGATTCCGGCGGACCGATCGTGTACGCCCCCTGGATATGGCGCTGGATTATGCTGCTCATCCGGACGCTGCCGGCCTTCGTCATCCACCGAACGCGGCTCTGATCCGCAAAACCCGCCCTTCCCCTGGCATGGGCGCGCGGTTTACCCGGCTGCAAAGCAAAGCCATTACACAGGGGCCATGTCCGCGCCCTCAGCCCTCGTCCCGTCCGCCGACGCGCCGCCTCTGGCGCTCGACTTCGACGGCACGCTGGTGCGCACCGACCTGCTGTTCGAAAAGGTGCTGCGCTACCTCAAGCGCGGCCCCTGGCGGATCGCGCAGCTAGGGCTGTGGGCGCTGCAGGGCCGCGCGGCGCTGAAGCGCAATCTGGCTGCGCGCGTCAATCTCGACGCCGCGCTCCTGCCGAAGCGCGACGACGTCATCGCCTACGCCCGCGGGCAGGCCGAATCCGGCCGCGTGGTGATCGTGGCGACCGCCGCCGACCGCGACGTCGCGCGCGCGATGGTGGCGCAGATCGCCCCCTTCGTCAGCGAAGTGCTGGGCTCCGACGGCGAAACCAATCTCAAGAGCCGCGCCAAGGCCGACGCGCTCGCCGCACGCTTCCCGCAGGGATTCGCTTACGCTGGAGACTCCAACGCCGACATCAAAGTGTGGCGCAAAGCGAAGGCGGCGGTGTTCGCCGGCCGATCGCGGCGCCTGGAACGCAGCGCCGAGCGCATCACGGCGATGGAGGCGACGCTGCCTGACGCCAGCCCGCGCCTGTCGACCTGGATCCGCGCCTTTCGCGTTCATCAATGGGCGAAAAATCTGCTGGTGTTCGCACCGCTCCTGTTGAGCGGGCTCGCCGGCGATCCCAACGCCTGGCTTGTTTCGGCGATCGGCTTTTTCGGATTGAGCCTGGCGGCGTCGGCCACCTACATCCTGAATGATCTGATCGACATCGACGACGATCGCGCGCACTGGTCGAAACGCAACCGCCCCTTCGCATCCGGCGATTTGACGATCGCGTCGGGGATGATCGCTGCGCCCTTGACGCTCGCGGCGGGCGTCGCGCTGCTGTCCCTCTCCGGCAATGCGGCGGCGCTCGGAATCCTGTTCGCCTATCTCGCCATTTCGCTGTCCTATACGTTCCGCCTGAAGCGCGTGCCGATTCTCGACGCGGCGATTCTCGGCGCGCTGTTCAGCTTGCGTCTCGGCCTTGGCGCGGCTTTGGTGCAGGTGCCGCCATCGCCCTGGCTGTTCGTGTTCTCGATGATGCTGTTCACCTCGCTGAGCTTCGCCAAACGCGCAACCGAAGTGAACCGCATGGTCGAGCGCGGCATCGCGACCGCGCCCGGGCGCGGCTACAAGGCCGCCGACGGTCCGGTGACGATCGCGCTCGGCGTGTCGCTCGGCATGATCGCCGTTCTGGTGATGGTGCTGTTCCTCATCCAGGAAGTGGAGCGCCGCCACATCTATTCCGCGCCGGAGGCCTTGTGGCTGACGCCGGTTCTGCTCGGCCTCTGGCTCGGGCGCGTTTGGCTTTTGCTTGGGCGCGGCGAATTGAATGACGATCCCGTGGCGTTCGCCATTCGCGACCGCATCAGTCTCGCGCTCGGCGCCGGCGTATTGGCGGCGTTCGCGGCGGCGCTGTTGGCGTGACCCGCGCGATCTGGCTCGCAGCCGGCGTCGTCGCCGCGCTGGCTTGTCTGATTGCGCCGATCGACGGACTATCCCCGCAAGCCAAAGCGGTGCTCGCGCTGCTCGTGCTGATGGCGATCTGGTGGGTGAGCGAAGCGATCCCGCTCGCCGCGACCGCCTTGCTGCCGATCGTCGCGTTGCCGCTGATCGGCATCGCTGTGGGCCGCGACGCACGCGGACGTCTCGCCTGCGCGGCGGACGCCTGCGGCGATCCTGCGCGCCTCGAGAACGTGCGTCTGCTGACGCTCGACGATCTCGGCGCGCACTACGCCAATCCGATTGTGCTGATGTATATCGGCGGCTTTCTGCTGGGCATCGCGCTTGAGCGCTGCGGCCTGTCGCAGCGGATCGCGTTCGCGCTGGTGGCGCGCGGCGGCGCGGACCCTAAGCGCATGGTCGCCGCGTTCCTGATCGCCGGCGCCGCGCTCTCGATGTGGATCTCCAACACAGCGACCGCGCTGATCCTGACGCCGCTTGCGCTGTCGGTCGCCGCCGGCGCTGCGGTCAATGGCCAGGTCAATGCGCGCTTTGCGGCCGCGCTCGCGCTGGCGGTCGCCTATGCGGCGACGATCGGCGGCCTCGGCACGCCGATCGGAACGCCGACGAACGGCATCGCCTTGCAGCAATTGCGCAACGAAGGCGTCGACATCTCGTTCGGCGCCTGGATGGCGATCGGCGTGCCGGCGATCCTGCTGCTGACGCCGATCGCGTGGCTCATTCTCACGCGCGGCCTTCAGCTTGCGCCCGACGCTGCGCGCGCCGCGCAAGCCGACGTGCAGATTCGTTTGCGCGCGCTCGGCCCCGTGTCTGCGGCCGAGCGACGCGTGGCGATCATTTTTGCGCTGACCGCAGCGTGCTGGTGCGGATCGACGCTGCTGGCCGACCTCATTGGCCGGCATGCGCTGGCGCTGTCGCCGCCGCAGCGTTTCTCGGAAGGCCATCTCGACACCATCATCGCCACGCTCGCCGCGCTCGCCTTGTTCATCACGCCCGCCGGCGGGGGCAGTCCGCGCGCGCTGTTGACCTGGGACGACGCCACGGCGCTGCCCTGGGGCGTTTTGCTGCTGTTCGGCGGCGGCCTGGCGCTTGCGGCGGGCGCCGAATTGTCAGGCTTGAGCGCTTGGCTCGCGGGCGGCCTTTCCGGCTTGAGCGATGCGCCGCCGATCGTGGTGATCGCCGCGATTTGCCTTCTGGTGATCGTGATCACCGAATTCGCCTCCAACGTCGCCACGATCAGCCTGATGGGGCCGGTGCTGATCGCGATCGCCAGCCAGAACCCCGCGCTGGCGCCCGCGGCGTTCGTCGCGCCGGCGGCGATGGCCGCCTCGATGGGCTTCGCCATGCCGGTCGGCTCGGCGGCGAACGCGATCGCCTACGCCACCGGCGTTGTGCCGCAACGGCGCATGATCGCCTCCGGGCTCATAATGAATCTGGCGGCGCTCGCGGTTTTGACCCTGATCGGCGTGCTGCTTGCGCCGCGCGTCATGTCCTGACTGGCGCACGGGGCCGCATCGGTTTACCGCACGCTTGGCGCGGCTTTTGCTGCGTAAACCGCGCGACCGTTAACCAGGGGCGACCGCATGTACGCGACACGACGCATCGCAGTCACGGGCGGGGCCGGCTTCATCGGCTCGCATCTGTGCCGCGCGCTTCTGGACCAGGGCGCCGACGTGCTCTGCGTCGACAATTTCTTCACCGGCGCGCGCGCGAACGTCGCGCCGCTTCTGGCCAATCCGCGCTTCGAGCTGATGCGCCACGATGTGACGTTCCCGCTCTATGTGGAGGTGGACGAGATCTACAATCTCGCCTGCCCGGCAAGCCCGGTGCATTACCAATTCGATCCCGTGCAGACCACCAAGACGAGCGTGCACGGCGCGATCAACATGCTGGGCCTGGCCAAGCGCGTGCGGGCGAAAATCCTGCAGGCCTCAACCTCGGAGGTCTATGGCGATCCCCAGGTGCATCCGCAGACCGAGGACTATTGGGGCAACGTCAATCCGCTCGGGCCGCGCTCGTGCTATGACGAGGGCAAGCGCTGCGCGGAGACGCTGTTCTTCGATTACTGGCGCCAACACAAGACGCGCATCAAGGTGGCGCGCATTTTCAACACCTATGGCCCCAACATGCACCCGAACGATGGGCGCGTGGTGTCGAACTTCATCGTCCAGGCGCTGAAGGGCGAACCGATCACGCTTTACGGCGACGGCCTGCAGACGCGCTCGTTCTGCTATGTCGACGATCTCGTCGACGGGCTGATGCGCCTTATGAACACGGCCGACGACGTCACGGGGCCGATCAATCTCGGCAATCCGAACGAGTTCACCATCCGCGCGCTGGCTGAAACCGTCATCGACATGACGGGCTCGTCGTCGGCGCTCGCCTTCAAACCGTTGCCGACGGACGATCCCAAACAGCGCCAGCCCGACATCACCCGCGCGCGGACAACGCTGAATTGGGAGCCGACGACGCAATTGCGCGATGGGCTGACCAAAACGATCGCCTATTTCGACGCGCTGCTGCGCGCCGGCTGAACCCCTGCGCCCCCGCGCGCCGACAGCGTCAAGGCCAGCCCGATCGCGCACATCAACGCCATCGCCGCATAACCGCCCGCGCCGAAGCGGTCATACAAAAAGCCGGACGCCAGCGTCGCGAGCCCCATGAGCAGGCCCGAGGCGAGCGCTGCGTACAAGGTCTGCGTAAAGCCGGAAATCGCTTCCGGCGCGATGCGGAACATCAGCCGCAAGGCGCCGACATGCGTGGCCGCGAAGGTCAAGGCGTGCAGCGCTTGCAGCGGCCACAATATCCAACCCACCGGCGCGAAGGCGAACACCGTCCAGCGCAGGATCGACACGGCACCGCCCGCCACGATCATCGCTTCGGGCGAAACGCGCTTCTCGATCTGCGGCAACAGCGCCAGGAACACCACTTCGACGCCGACGCCGAACGCCCACAACAGCCCGACCCATGTCGCGGAGATCTCCTGGTTGCGCCACACCAGCACGGAGAAGCCGTAATAGAAGGCGTGCGCCGCCTGGATCAGGCTGACGCCCACGAGCAAACGCGCAAAGCCCGGCGCACGCAGAAGCGTCAGGCCGGCGCGCACACGCATGCGAAATCCGCCGGATTCCGCAGCGCCCGTCCAGACGTCCGGTTTCAAGGCGGTGAAACTGAACAGCGCGGCAAGGCCGAGGCTCGCCATCGTCCAGGCGACCAACACATCCACGCCGTGCAGGCTGATCAACAGCCCGCCGCCGACATTGCCGATGATGAATGCGCTCGATGCCAAGGCGCGGGACACGCCATAGGGCACGCGCCCGGTTTCGCCGGCGCGCAAGGCTGCGCCTTCCACGAGCGGCATGATCGCCTGGCTGAGCGTGGAGGCGATGAAGCCGGTGGCGAACAGCGCCCAGAACCCTTCCGCCGCGAAGAACACGGCGAACGCCAGCGTCGAGGCGATCAGCGCGATCCGGATCGGCCAACGCCGGTCGCGCGCGCCATCGGCCCAGGCTGCGATCGCAGGCCCGATCACGATGCGCGCCAATTGCGCGCTGGACAGGATCGCGCCGATCTCGGCGCCGCTGAGGCCGCGTTCAGCCTCCAGCCAGCGCGACAGGAACGGCAAGGTCGCGCCCCATGCGCAGGTCACCGCGCTCATCACCAGCGCGATGCGCAGGCCGGGATCGTCGGCGAGCGCGCGGGCGACGCCGCCGACGCGCGCGGTGTGTGAAGAGTTGGACAAGAGCGCCGCTTCTACATTGTCGGCAAATAGAGAAGCCGCGCATCGGCGCCGAGCTTCAGCACGTCCCACACCTGAGCCTCGAGCGCACGCGCCCAGGGCGCGTCCTCCTCCTCGAGCGCGACGTGCAGCTCGATCAGCAGCGCCTTGAGCGGCGCGACCTCCGCCTCCAGCAGGGTGATCTGCAGATTGGGCGCGAGCGGCGCGTGCGCGGCCTCGTGCAAACGCGCGGCGAGCCCCTCGGACACATCAGCCCTCGCCGCCTCGCCGAACAAGGCCTTCAGCGCGTCGCGCTCGCGCACGAGCGTATCGACCGCGCGCTCCGCCTCTTGCGCGGCCAGCACCATGATGAGGCCGGCCATGGAAGCCTGCCCGATCGCATAGCCGTTGCCCAAAAGATGCGGGGCGACTTGCGTCGCCATCGCGCTCGCCGAACCCATCAGCACCTGCGCCATGCTCGGCTTCATCAGACGCCCTCCAGCTTCGCCGCGAGCCGATCGGCGAGAATCTTGTTGTGGCGGGCGGTGCAATACCAGCCGGTGAAGCCCAGCACCGGATCCTGGTTTTTGCCGTCGTGAAACGCTTTCGCTGCGGATATCCAGATCGCCAAACCCTTGAGGCTGGCGAACAGGGACCACCACTGAAATCGCTCGGGATCGAACTTTTGCTGCGCGCCCGCCTCCCAGATCTGCACCGCGTCGTGCAACGGAATAAGGCCGGCGGCGAGATCCTCGCGGCCCAGCGCCCACAGCGGATCGAGCGCCCAGGCCAAATCCTCCAGCGCATCGCCGATATGCGCCATCTCCCAATCCAGCACGGCGACGATGTCGCCTTTGGCGTCGCGCATGAAATTGCCGTTGCGATAATCGCCATGGACGACCGAAAGCCGCGGCGGCGGCTTCGGCGGATGGCGGCGCAGGCGGCGCAGCGCAGCGCGCGCGATCGGCTGCGGCTCCAGGCTGTCGGCCTCGATCACGCCCTCCCAATGGTCTAGCTCGCGCCGCCAGCACTCCTCCGGCGCAGGCGTTTCGACGACGCCGGGCAATTGCGTGTCGTATGGATCGACGCTGGCGATGTTTCCAAGGATCGTGAAAAATTGCCGACCGACATGATCCTTCTGCGCGCCATAGGCGTTGACCTGAAACGGCGAGCCCGCCGACGCGCCGTCGATCCGGCGCATGATGAAGAACGGCTTGCCGAGAACGGAAGGATCGGTTTCCAAGGCGATCGCCTCAGGCACCGGCACGTTGCGCCCGTAGAAGCTTTGATAGGCGGCGAACTCCAGCGCGCGTTCGCTCTCGATCAGGCTGTCGTCGGGATCGCGGCGCAGGATGAAGCCGCCGCGCGCATCGCCGCGCATGGCGTCGAAGGAATAGGTTTCGCGGCTGGCCCCGCCATAGATGCGCGCGACATTGTCGATCGTGACGTCGTCATGGCCGAGCGCGCGCGCCAAATAGACGCGCAGGGTTTCGATTTCCGATGGCGTCAGCATGCAGCCTCCGCTCGCTCCTCAGGCCGCGCCATCCAGCACGGATTTGAAATTGCTCGGCGCGTGCGGGCCGATCACCAATTGCTCGAACGCGCCTACGCCATCGGCCGCAAGCCCGCCGGGCCCCTCATGACGCGCCGCGCAGATCGCCTGGATGTGCAAATGCATCGGCGCCAGCGGATCGAGCGCGGCGGGATCGAAATCCTCGCGCGCCACGGAGAGGCGGCCCTTATAGGCGCCGTGCCCCCATTCGGGATGGCTGTAGCCGATGCCCTTCATCAGGAACGTGCTCAACGGCGTCCAGCGCACGACATGGTCGCGCCCGCTGGGGTCTTTCACCTGCAACAGCATTTCCGACGCCCAGCGTTTGCCGTGCGCCCAGGTCATATGGATGCGCGGCTCGTGCAGATGCACCTGGCCATGCGCATCGACGCCGTCGGGGGCCAGCGTGCAGCGCTCGTTCCAGGCCAGACCTTCGGCGTCCTGGTTGACATGATAATACAGCGCGACATTGGGAAAATTCGTCGGCGCCCACAGCCAATAGAATTGCGGGCTCATCGGCGGCGCCATCGGCTGCGCATCGGCCGCGCCGATCGGGCGCACGCCCCACGACCGGTCGCGCACGCCATAGGTGGATGCGGCGGAATACTCTTCCCGCTTGCCGTCGATCTCGATCCAGCCGCTCCAGCGCACCGCCTGGGTGAAGCGCGTCAAATCCATCAGCAGGCGCGGCCCATTGCGCCGCGTGAAGCGCGGCTCCTGCACCGGAAAGGAGCGACCCTCGCACACCAGCTCGCCGCGCACGCCTTCGCCGCTGTCGATGGCGATCTTCAAGCGATGCAGCGGCTCCACCACATCGATGGCGATCGGGCCGACCGAAAGGTCCATGCGCTCCATATTGAGTTCGCGCGAGGCATGCAGGCTGATCTGCTTGCCGTCGCGCAGAACGCTGACATGCGCGTCCGCCACGTTAAGGTGCGGATAGACGCCGAAGGCGACGGCGAAGAAGCCTGAGCCGTCCTGGCGATAGCCGTTGAAAAAGTAGCGGTCGTAGAAGTTTCGGTCCGTGCCGGAGAAGGCGATCGGTTCCGGCGTCTGGTGGATCGGATAATCATCGCCCTTGGTCAGCACGGCGTCCTCTCCTATGGTTTGGCCGCACCGTGGACGCTCCGACGCGCGAGTTCAATACCGCGCCCAGGATGCCGCATTCAGGGCGCCGCTGCGGAAAGGGATCGGCGATGGGCCCAGATGAATTGAACGCCTTTTTCGTCGAGGCGTTTCCGGGCGGGCGGGTGCGGGTGGCGTCAGCGGACGGCGCGACCGCGCTGTGCCGCCTGCCGTTCGACGCGTCGACCGTGCGGCCCGGCGGCACAGTGTCCGGACCCACGATGATGGCGCTGGCCGACAGCGCGATGTACGCGCTGGTATTGTCGGCGATCGGCTTTCAGCCGATGGCGGTGACCACGAACCTGTCGATGAATTTCCTGCGCATGCCTGGGCGCGCGGATCTGGTCGCCGAGGCGCGCATGTTGAAGCGCGGCAAAAGCCTCGCCGTGGGCGACGTGTTCATCCGCGCCGAAGGCGACAGCGCGCCGTGCGCGCACGCCGTCGTCACCTATTCCATCCCGCCGCAGCGGTGAGATCATGAAACTCATTGGACCTACGGCCTTCTTCGGCGCGATGTCCGGCTTCGCTTGCGTCGCCATCGGCGCCTTTGGCGCGCACGCGCTGAAGGACGCCCAGGCGAAGGAATGGGTGGAGATCGGCTTTCGCTATCATGCGCTGCACACGATGGCGTCGTTCGCGTCGATCTCGTTTCGCAATTGGGGCGCGCCGTTTGCGCGCTTTACGCCGCCCTTCTTCTTCGGCGGCATCATCCTGTTTTCGGGATCGCTCTATCTGATGGCGCTCGGCGCCCCGCGCTGGTTCGGCGCCATCACGCCCATCGGCGGCCTCAGCTTTCTGATCGGCTGGGCCATCCTCGCCAGGGCCGGCCTCGATCTTTACCGCATGAGCTTCAAGAACGACTCGGAGGACGCATCGCCATGACAGCTTTTCCCGGATGGCCCGCGCCGGATTTCATCGCCACGAACGGCATCCGCATGGCCGTGCATCGCGCCGGCCCGCAATCGCAGGGCGGCGCTGCGCCGCCGATCGTGCTGTGCCACGGCTTTCCGGAACTGGCGTTCTCCTGGCGCCATCAGCTGCGCGATCTCGGCGCGCAAGGCTTTCGCGTGCTTGCGCCCGATCAACGCGGCTACGGCCTCACCGACCGGCCCGAGCCGGTCGACGCCTACGACATGACCAATCTGTGCGCCGATCTCGTCGGTCTGCTCGACGCCGAGGGCATCGAGAAGGCGGTGTTCGTCGGCCATGATTGGGGCGGCATCATCGTGTGGCAGATGCCGCTTCTGCACCCCGACCGCGTCGCCGGCGTAATCGGCGTCAACACGCCCTTCATGCCGCGCCCGCCGATCGATCCGATCGCGATCATGCGCGCGCGCATGGGCGACGACATGTACATCGTGCATTTCCAGAAGCCCGGCGAGGCCGACGCCTTCCTCAACGCCCATGTGCGCAAGGCGATGGATTTCTTCATGCGCCGGCCGCTGCCCGGGGCGGCGGCGTCAGACGGCCTAGCCTCCGGCAAGGGGCCCAACGGCGAATCCGCTTTCGCGCTCGTGCAAATGATCGCGGCCTATGATCCCGCCTTCGATCCGCGCGAGACGTTCCTCACGGACGCCGAGTTCTCCTTCTTCGTCGATACGTTCGCGCGCACCGGCTTCACCGGCGGGATCAATTGGTACCGCAATTTCACCAAGAACTGGCGCGACTCCGAAGGCCGCGTCGAGCGCGTCGATGTTCCCGCGCTGATGATCATGGCCGAGAAGGACGCCGTGCTGCCGCCTTCCGCCGCCGACGGCATGGAGACCTATGTGCCGCGCCTGTCGCGCCGCCTGATCCGCGATTGCGGGCATTGGACCCAGCAGGAAAAGCCCGCCGAAACCACCGCCGCCATCGCGGACTGGATGCGCGCGACCTTCCCTTGACGCCCGCCGCCCTTGCCCGCGGGCGGCCATGCGAATAGGTCAGGCCGCATGAACGCGCCCGTCCAGCCGCCCCGCCGCGATCTCTATCCGGCGATCGAGCCCTATCAGAGCGAGATGCTGAAGGTCTCGCCCCTGCACACCATCTATGTCGAGCAGAGCGGCGCGGCCGGCGGCCGGCCGGCGCTCGCGCTGCATGGCGGCCCGGGCGGCGGCTCAAGCCCCGAAATGCGCCGCTTCTTCGATCCGCAGCGCTACCGCACGATCCTGATGGACCAGCGCGGCTGCGGCCGCTCCACGCCCAACGCCGAGATCGAGGAGAACACCACCTGGGATCTCATCGAAGACATCGAGCGCGTGCGCACGCGTCTGGGCATCGACAAATGGCTGGTGTTCGGCGGCTCGTGGGGCTCGACGCTTGCGCTCGCCTACGCCGCGACCCACCCCGAGCGCGTCGCCGCGCTCATTCTGCGCGGCATTTTCCTGCTGACGGCGCACGAGATCAGCTGGTTCTACCAGTCCGGCGCGGGCGACATCTTCCCCGACGCGTTCGAGCGTTATCAGGCGCCGATCCCGCCCGGCGAGCGCCACGATCTGGTCGCGGCGTTCCACCGAAGGCTGACTTCGCCCGATCGCGAGGTGCGGTTGCGCGCCGCGCGCGCCTGGGCGCGCTGGGAAGGCGAAACGATTTCCATCGCCGGCCCCTCGGCGCTGCCCGCCCGCTTCAACGACGACCGGTTCGTCGAAGCGTTCGCGCGCATCGAGTGCCACTATTTCATCAACAAGGGATTCTTCCCGCGCGACGGCTGGCTGATCGAACAGCTCGACCGCTACCGCCATATTCCCGCGCGCATCGTGCATGGCCGCTACGACATGTGCACGCCGCTCTCCTCCGCCTGGGCGCTGCACAAGGCCTGGCCGCAGGCGCAGCTCGACATCATCCATGACGCCGGCCATTCGAGCCTCGAGCCCGGCATCGTCGACGCGCTCGTGCGCGCGGCGGACGATGCGCTGCGCCTGCCGCGGTGGTGAGCTCGATTGTAGTCAGTCGTGAGTGGGCGGTAGTCAGTAGTGACCGCCGCGCCCCGGACGGCCTCAGGCCGATCCGGGGTCCCTGTTTTGCAATCTTGAAAACATAGCTCCGGCTTTCGCTGCTGGGAAACCGGAGTAATGCGGTCGCCGCTGCCTACTGCCTACTCACTCCCTCCGCTCACCACAAAATCCCACGGCTGCCCGTCTGTTCGCGATGCAGATCGATGCTGAGCACGATGGCGAAGCCGGCCATCAGGGTCATCATCGCCGTGCCGCCATAGGAGATCAGCGGCAACGGAATGCCGACGACCGGAGCAAGGCCTGTGACCATCATCGTGTTGATCGAGACATAACAGGCGAGCGTCGCGGCGACCCCTGCGGCGGCGAGCTTTTGAAACAGGCCCTTTGCGCGCATCGACACCTGGAGCGCCATGCCCATCAGCGTCGCGTAAAGCACGAGCACCGCAGCGCCGCCAAGAAGGCCGAACTCCTCCACGATCATCGTGAAAATGAAATCGGTGTGCTTCTCCGGCAGGAAATCGCCCTGCGATTGCGAGCCCTGCTGATAGCCCTGCCCGAACAGCCCGGCCGATCCGATCGCGATTTTGGACTGCAGGACGTGATAGCCCTCGCCCAAGGGATCGTTGCGCAGGCCAAGAAAGACGTCGATGCGGTCGCGCTGATAATCGTGCAGCACCAATTGATAGGCGAACACCGCGCCGATCACCGCGGCGACCACCGCCGGCACGATGTAGCGCCAGCGCAAGCCGGCCAGGAACATGATCGCCACGCCCGCGAACGCGATCAGCATCGCGGTGCCGAGATCGGGCTGGTGCATGACCAGGCCGACCGGCACGCCGATCAGGATGACGGGCGGGATGGTCCATAACAGCGCGCCGGATTGATGCGCGGGAATGTCCTGATAATAGCGCGCCAGCGCCAGCACGATGGCGATCTTCATCAGCTCCGACGGCTGCAGCGACATCGGCCCGATATCGAGCCATCGCGTCGCGCCCATGCGCGTTTCGCCCGCCACCTCCACCGCGATAAGCAGCAGAAGCGCGATCGCATAGAGAAAATACGCGCCCGCATACCAGACCCGCGGCGGCGCCATCGCCGCCAGGACGGCCAGCGTGAGCATAATGGCGAAGCGCGTGAGATGCTCGATCGGCATCGCGGCGGATTCGCCGCCCGACACCGAGAAATGCATCACCACGCCGATCAGCGCGATCGCGCTCAACAGCGTGATGATGCCCCAATTCAAGCGTGCGATGCGGTCGAACAGGCCGCGCGAGCCGCGCCCGCCGCCCGACATGGCGATGGTCATGCGCGCGCTCCTTGCGTACGGCCGGCGTCGAGATCGGCGAGGCGCGCGGGCTGGCGGCGCGACGGATCGCGCAGGAACACCGCGCGCATGATGTCGCGCGCGAT
>CAZMRN010000007.1:0-24866 GCA_964568575.1 uncultured Caulobacteraceae bacterium | reverse complement strand
CACGACAAGCGGCGGCGCGTAAGACGCCAGATAAGGCCCGATCGCCATCCCCGTCAGGCGCCGCAACAGGGCGAGCCGCAACGGCCAAACCGAAATCAACGCCGCGATCATCGCCCAGCACACCGCCGCCAGACCGTACGGCGCAGCGAGGATCATCAGGCCTGCGCTCAACCCCGCCTCCAGCACCGACAAGCGCAGCGGCGCGCGCGTCTCGCCCATCGCGATGCAGAACGACAGATGCAAACGCTCGATCGTGTAATAGGCGCCAGCGAGGCATAGAATACGCAACGGCGTCGCCGCATCGATCCAATCCGGCCCGAATGCGAGCACGATCAAGGGCTCCGCAACGGCGGCGAGGCCAAGCAGCGCCGCGAACGAAACCAGGCTCAACGCTTCCGCGATCTCGCGCAGCAGCGCGCCAGGATCGGCCGCGCCCCGCTTCAACGCGGCGAAGGCGGGCTGCGCCACATAGCGCAACGGCGCGGTCAGAAGGAACGTCAACGTATCGACGAAACGCCACGCCGCGGTGAAATAGCCGAGCGCCGCAGGACCCAGCATCGCGCCGATGATCACGCTGGGCGCATGCACGGAGGCGACCTCTGCTGCGCGCACGCCGATGAGCCGGGCTGAAAACGACAGCACCGCGTCGACCTGCGCGCGCGTCGCGCGACGGCCCGGCGCGTAAGGGTGCACCAGCCAAATCAAGCCGTCATTGGCCAGCGCCTGCGCCAAGCGTTGGATGACGAGGCTCCACGCGCCCGCCCCCATCAGCGCCGCAACGATTCCGGCCGCGCCGCCGATCGCCGCGCCGAGGGCGGAGCGCACCGCAAGCGTTTTGAAGGCGAGTTCGCGGCGCAACAGCGCCACGGGCGTCGCGGTGACGGCCACCGACACGATGCACAGCGACCCCCATTGCAGAAGCGGCGCGACCTGCTGTGCGCCATAGAGCGCAGCGATTCGCGGCGCAGCGAGCGCGATCGCGCCGGCGAGCATGCAGGCGGCTGCGAGCACGATCCAAAACACCGCGTCGCTGTCGCCCGGCGTGACGTCGGCCTTCTGGATCAGGTATTCCGAGATGGTCTCGCGCACGAGGATTTCGCCCGCGACGATGATCACCATCGCCATCGCGGCGACGCCGAACGCTTCGGCTCCGAGCGTGCGGGCGATCACGATCATGGCGACCGCGCCGAGCGCCTGTTCGAGCCAGATGCCCCCGGCCATCATGCCGATTCCGGCGCTGAGGCGATTTCTGACCGACATCCAGGGCCCCCGCTCGCGCACCCTTATACGGGGCCGACGCCGCCGCCAAGGCGATGCACGCCCGGCGCCAATCTTGCGCACGGCGGAGCCAAACTTGCGGACCGCAGCGACGCTGCGTATGGCCGAGGGCGGCCTTTGGGGTGGACGAGATGGCTAACGGCGCAGGCCCGGAGATGTCGGTCGTCGTCACCGTGGTTGACGGGGGCGCCGCGCTGGAGCGCTGCCTCGCCGCGCTCGCGGCGCAAATCGACGCGCCAAGCCTCGAGATCCTCGTTCCCTATGACGACGCCGCCGAGGGCGTCGCGGCGCTGGCTGCGCGCTTTCCGGCCGTGCGCTTCATGGATCTGGGCCGCCTCGCCAGCGCGCCGCCGCGCAACGAATACGAGAAGCACGACCTTTACGATCGCCGCCGCGCCGCCGGCCTGCATCAAGCGACCGCGCCGCTGATCGCCATGATCGAGGATCGCGGCGCGCCTCGCCCGGATTGGGCGCGCGCCATGGTCGACGCGCATGCGCGCTTTCCCGACGCCGTGATCGGCGGGGCGGTGGAGAACGAGCCGACCGACCTCGTGCGTTGGGCGATTTTCTTCGTGGATTTCAGCCGCTACCAGGCGCCGTTCGACACGCTGCACCCGGAATACGTCACCGACACGAATATTTGCTACAAGCGTGAAGCGCTTTTCGCCGTGCAGCCGCTTTGGTCGGAAAAGTACCAGGAATCGGCGGTGAACTGGGCGCTGCGGGACAAGGGGTTCAGTTTGCGGCTAGACCCCGGCCCGCGCACGGTGCAATTGCGCGCGCCCATCGGCGCCGGCGCCATGGCGGGGGAACGGTTCAATTGGGGCCGCGTCTATGGCGAGCAGCGCGCCCGCAACGCGCCCTTCGCGGCGCGGCTGAAATGGATGGCGGCGACGCCGCTTCTGCCATTCGTTCTGTTCGTTCGCCATCTGGGCAAACAAATGCGCGTCGGCCGTCGCGTTGGAACCTATGTCGCAGCGGCGCCGATCATCTTTTTTCTGTTGACGTGCTGGGCGTTTGGCGAATTGCAGGGCTATCGCGATGCGGGGCGTCGCAGCGAAGCTTGATATCGCGCTGCGGGCGCCGCGACGCCCCCCTCAGTCCGCTTCGCGGACAGCTCCCCCGTAAACGGGGGAGCAAAATGCGCTGGTTCTTCCCCCGCTTGCGGGGGAAGTGGCCGGCGAAGCCGGTCGAAGGGGGCGATTGCACACTTGTGGCTGCCTGTTAGCGCACTTTGCTCAACGCATTGCCCGCCCCGAACCAGTAGCCGACAACCTCGCCCGCGCCCCACGAGCACGTGAACGCCGCCAGCATCGGCAGCGACGGCCACAGCCGCTCGACGTGGCGGCCTTTCTTCACGACGCGCTGAATGGTGCGCACGAACATCAGGGCCGGCAGCGCAAACGCCGCCGCGCCGTAGGCGAGGCGCACCGGGATCGGCTTCTCGCGCACGCGCGCGCCAGCATAGGATCGCGCATAGAGATAGCGCTGTGAGAGATAGAGGTTGAACGTGTAATGCATTTTGTGGCCGACGATGAGGTCGGGCAGCAGAATGAGCTTCACGCCGTCGGCCCGCATCGCGTCGTGCAGGCGGTTCTCCCACTTGCCCTCGTCGATCACGCTTTGATAGCGGCGCAGCGTTTCGGCGCGATAAGCGACGTTATTGCCGGGCAACCAATCGCTTTCGCCGCCCGGCAGCGGCGGCAGCGTGGCGCTGTATTCGCACAGGAACGCCGCCCAATCGACTTGCGTCTCCACCGCCGCGTTTTCGATCGGCCCGCCGACGACGTCGGCGCCGGCTGCGATCGCCTCGACCAGGCGCCGGGCCCAGCCGTCGGGCGCGATCACGTGATCCTCGATCACCGCGATCACCGGCGCGCGCGCTTGTGCGAAGCCCAGCGCGCGCATCTGCGGGATCGTGGCGTCGCGATCGGTTTCGATCAACGTGATCTCGGGAAACTCGGCCTTGACCTGGCGCCGGACCTCGCCGCCGAGGCGGTCGATCACGACCGGCTCGAGATTTGCGCCCTCCTGCCGGCGCAGGGCGGCCAGCGCGCCGCGCACGTCCTCCAGGCTGTTCACCAATGGCACAATGACGCTGATGTCCGGCGTCGACACGTCGCCTCCCCCGCAACCCCGGCCGCTCCGCCCAGTCGCACGCCTCGCCCTTAGCAAGCGCTGCGCCGTGCGCCTACCCCGCCGGCTTTGCCCGACGGCCCGCATCCGCCTAGAACCGCCCGCGGCCCGCCCTTTGCTTAATCTTCAGGCGGCCCCGAGGCGCGGCGGACAGGGTACGGGGAAGAGCGGGACGGGGAACAGGCATGCGGATTGGATTGATCGGCGCCGGCAAAATCGGCGCGCTGCGGGCGCAAACGGTGAAGGCCCATCCAGGGGCCACGTTGGCGGGCGTGTTCGACGTCAACCGCGCCGCAGCGGAAGCCGTCGCCGCCGGCGCGCCGGCCTTCGACGCGCTCGAAGCCCTGCTCGACGCGCCGCTGGACGCCGTCATCATCTCCACCCCGCCCCACCTGCACGCAGACGCCGCCGTAAGCGCCTTTGCGCGGGGCCTGCATGTGCTGTGCGAAAAGCCGATGGCGCATACGCTGGAGGACGCGCGACGCATGGTCGAGGCGGCGCGCGCGCACGGCCGCACGCTCGCGATCGGTTTCAATTTTCGCTACTATCCGTTCGTCAAATTCGCGCGCGCGGCGATGGACGCCGGCAAGATCGGCGCGGTCGATCATGTGCGCGTGTTCGGCGGCCATGACGGGCTGCATAATTTCAGCGCCGATTGGCAGTACAAAACGCCATATTCCGGCGGCGGCGCGATGATGGATATCGGCATCCATCTCTCCGACCTCGCGCGCTATTTCTTGGGCGAAGTGACGCGCGTCAGCGGCGTGATGAGCGAGCGCGTCTATGGCCTTCCGGGCTCGGAAGACAACGCCATGGCGGTCTATGTCAATCCGGAGGGGATCGCTGCGACCTATCACGCGACCTGGACCGAGTGGAAAGGTTACGGCATCGCCGTCGAGATCTATGGCGATCGCGGCATGGTGCGC
The DNA here is from genome assembly GCA_964568575.1 of uncultured Caulobacteraceae bacterium. Taxonomy (GTDB): domain Bacteria; phylum Pseudomonadota; class Alphaproteobacteria; order Caulobacterales; family Aquidulcibacteraceae; genus RI-43. Next base: position 20,526 of record CAZMRN010000007.1, on the reverse strand, counting down.
GGCTCCTATGCGCCGATGCGCAATCTGCTGATCGAGAAGGACAGCCCAAGCGGGCCGGCGCGGCGCAGCGTGCGCCGCTATCCTGAAATCATGGTGCGCGAAAAGCTGCGCTCCTGGACCAGCACGGCGCTGATCTCCTTCGCCGAGGAATTGCGCGACTTCATCGCCATGGCCGGCGGCGCGACCGGGCTCGCCCTCGCCGACGGCCATGCCGGTCTGCGCAGCATGGAGCTGGCCGCTGCGGTGCGCGAGAGCACGGCGAGCGGACGCACGATCGACCTGCCCCCGCTGGGTCCTCTGCGCTAGAGCGCGTTCCGAAGAAGTCGATACCGGTTCTTCGGTCAAAACGCGCTCGAACCGGTTGATCCATGGCCTTTCCCCAAGGTTCGCGCGGCCGTTAACCCCGCGCTCAAAAATCCTGCGCCGGCGTTCATTCTTTAACCCCGCGTTTACTCGTTTAGGCGATGTTCATCGTGTCTTCCCTTGGAGACACCCCACCATACCCAACGCCTTCGAGGGGACCTTCGGGTCCCCTCTTTTCTTTGTGGGACGGGGACGGCGCGCCGGGCCAGCTTTCTCCGCAGTCGCCCCTTTCCCCCCAGCGACGATATTGCTAGGACAGGCCCCCGCGCACAGCGGCGTTCCTCGGTAGCTCAGCGGTAGAGCAACCGGCTGTTAACCGGTTGGTCGTAGGTTCGAATCCTACCCGGGGAGCCATTTTTCACGCCCAAAACCCTTGTAAAATAACGACTTTTTAGGGTTTCAGGCCCCAAAGTCGCTACACAAGTCACTACACAAAGGGCGGCGGTTTCCGGGTTGGAGAGGGCTCTTCGGAGCCGCCGAAATGCCGTTCATGGCCGTGAACTACCTCATTACGAAGCCCCGCTCCTTCGCCTACCGGCGCCGGGTTCCGGATGCACTTCGCGAACGCATCGGCAAACGCGAATGGGTTGTTTCGCTCGGCTCCACGGCCAAGCTCTCGCAGGCGTCCGCCGCCCGGCTCTGTGAGCAACTTGCGGCCAAACATGACGCCCTGATCGCGAGCCTGAGGGCTGAGACGGCCGCGACCGGCGAGGCCGATCGAATCAAGCTGATCGAAGAGGAAGCGACCCGCCTGATCCGGGCGTCCGATGAAGCCCGCGACGTTTGGCTAGAGGGCGCTATCGATCACGCGATGCGCCGGGCGATTGACCGGCTCGGCTCCATGGAGGCGGTCGGACGCCAGTACGCGGAAAAGGAAGACGTGCTCGCCGATCACGGCCGCCCGTATGATCTGGCGGTCTGGCAGGCGGTCGCCAATGCCGGGCGGGTTCAGCCGCCCAAGCTGAACGTCTCTGAAGCCTTCGCCCGCGACCGAAAGCTGTACGGCGCCAACCGCTCAGATGAGCCCTACCGGAACGCTGAGGCGAGCTTCATTGATGCGGTCGGCGATCTGGAATTTCTCGCGATCCGGCGGCCGGACGTTATGGCCTATGTCGAAGCGCAGCGAACCCTTGGCCGCTCAGAAGCAACAATCCATCGGCGGCTGAACTGCCTCAAGGCCGTGTTCAATCGGCTCACCGCCGACTTCGATATCACTGCGCGAAATCCGTTGGAACGCATCCCGCTTGTGAACGCACGCGGCGACGTGATCGATCGGCTTCCGTTTCATCGCTCGCACTTGGATGTGATCGACGCCTATCTCTCAGTCGGCAAGATGAAACCGCGCATCCGCCAAACGCTCATCATCATGAAGCACACCGGCATGGGGCCGGCTGAAATCGGCGGGCTCATGCCGGGCGATGTGTTCCTTGATCATGAGACGCCGCACGTTTGGCTTCGCGCGAACGAGTTGCGCGGCCTGAAGACGAAAGCACGGGACCGCCGCGTGCCGTTGGTTGGCGACGCGCTGAACGCCATGCGCGAGGCCATGGATAAGCGAACCACGCTCGGCGTCTTCTTCGACCCGCCGCGATCCGGGAAGCCCTTCAAGCTCGGCGTCGCGACTGATTTTTCCAACAGCCTGAACAAGCATATCCGCCTTGCTGGCGTTCCTAAGTGCGATCGGCTTGTCGCTTATTCCTTCCGCCATACGCTGAAGGAAGCCATGCGCGCGGCCGGCGTCGGCGAACGGCTTCAGGATCGCATTCTAGGCCATGCCGGACAGAACGGCGTCGCCGACAATTACGGCTCGCCATCGGCCCGGCTCGCCGACATGGCCGACGCCTTGAACAAGGCCATCCCGCTCTTGGGCCAAGTCGATTTGGCGATCTTCGAACCCCATGAACTTGTGAGCCCGGACACGGCGTCACGCTTGCAAGGGGCGAAATTCCATGAGCGACGCTGAACCCCAAGACGAAGCGCCAAACTTCCGTGACTTGGCGGAAGCGCTGGCGAAGCTTCTTGATCAAGAGTTGGGGCCAATCTTTAAGGGTCATCTCGACGCGTTCGCTGAGGCATTGGACCTAGCCGACGCTGAACTAATCCTCGCAATGATGCATGCGCGTAACTTCCCGCGTGCGCTTGGTTCGAAAGAGCCCGCAGAGAAGGCCGCGCGCCAGCTTGCGCGCGGATGGCGACATAAGGTTGAAATCGACGGCTCGATAGAGCGGCGCATTATCGCGCTTCAGCGCAAGCTTCGACGCGACGGTGAAGCTTTCGAACTGCCTGACACGCCCGGCCGCATCTATGGATCGCCCGCAGACCTGATCAATGAACTTCCGATCGAAGACGCCGCCCGGCTTGCTCACTTGGCGTCTCGATTGCCCGGCCGCGAATACAAAGATGATGGGCGTCCGGGCGTCATCGCCGCGTGTCGGCATCTCTTGGCGTTCTGGCGAAGCATCGGACAGTCCGACGCGATCTACTCGCATGGCGAACCCGCCGCAAACGTGAAGTACGCCAAGGATTTCTACTCGCCGGCCCTCCGCTTCTTGGAAGCCTGTCTCACTGCGATCGGCGAACCTAACGCCGGCGCCTATATCGAGAAGCATCGCCGCCGGCTTGTCCGGTCCCGGACAGTCAGAAACGCCTGATCGCGTCCGTTGTGAATATGGCGCCCGGTTGGCCCAATCTCCTTGGCGACGTTTACCCGCTAAGGACCGCCGCCCGTGAAGACCGCCAAGACGCTGGCCCCAAGCCCGCAACACGTCCCCGCATATCTCGACGCCGGGTTCGAACTCATCCCGCTCAGGAATTGGAACGCGACGATCTACAATCCCAAGACGGGCCAAGACGAACCGGCCGGAAAGCTCCCGCTTGTGAAGGGCTGGCGCGACATGACCCCGCTGAGCCTAGAAAGCGCTCAGCACCACATGCGCAACGGCGGGAACCTTGGCGTCCGGCTGACGGCGGATTGGCTCATCATCGATTTCGATCCGCGCAACGCGGGCGCCGATCCCGATGGCGTCTGGCGTCGCTTCCTTGAAGCCTTCGCGGTTGATCTGAAACTCTATCCGATCGTCGAAACCGGCTCAGGCGGGTTTCACGTCTACTCGCGAAAGCCGGCGCACGTTCAGATCAGCAAGGGCCTTCCCGACTTCCCCGGCGTCGATTTCCTTTCCGCCGGTCGGTTCGTTGTCGCGGCCGGTTCCATTCATCCCGTCACGAAGCGGCCCTACACGTTCAAGGGGGCGTTCCGATGATGGCCCCTGACAACCTCATAGCGGCCCTCAGGAAGCCGCCTCAGGCCGATCGATGCGACGAAGCAGGCGAACATGATCCGGGCGCCATTGCGGCCATGCTCGCCGCGCTCGATCCGACTGCGTTCGGCAAGGGCCACCATGAGCGATGGTTCGCCTTGATGTGCTCAGTCCATCACGCGAGCGGCGGGAAGGCTGAAGACGCCTTCGTCGAATGGAGCACAAGTGATCCGCGCTACGCAGGCGACGAAGCGATCATCCGCCAGCGTTGGCGCTCGCTCAGTCTCGAAGCGCCAAGCCCCAACACGGGCCAGCTTTTCGCAGAGCTTCAGGCGGCCGGCCGCGCCGATCTGATCCCGCAACCGAAGGCCGGCCATCTATTCGCCGATCTGACAGACGCCGACTTCGATTTCGATGATCCGGCCAAGCGTTCGGCAAACGACAATGCGTCCGACACAATGGCGCCGGAGCGCAGCGACGGCGCCCCGCTCGATCCTCTCAGTCGGCTAGGAGCCTTCACGCTCTGGCAGTTCGCGGAACGCCACAAGCGCCCGGCGATGCTCCTTGACGGCTACATCGCGCAAGGGACCGTCACCGTGATCAGCGGGGCGCCCGGCGTCGGGAAGAGCTTCTTCACAATCGGCCTTAGCGCATCCGTCGCGTTCGGCGCCGACAGCTATTGCGGCCAACAGATCGGCAAGCACGGCCCGGTCGTTTATTGCGCCTTGGAAGGCCAAGCGACCATGTGGGATCGCTTCCGCGCCGCGTGCCAACACTATCGGCTTGCGCCAACCGACGCCCTTCGCCTTGTCGAAGGCGGCGTCTCGCTTCGACCGGAGGACAAGGAGGCGACGCAACGGCTGATCGCGATCTGCAAGGCCGCCCGGCCGGCCCTGATTGTGATCGATACGCTGAGCATGGCCCTCTCAGGCGCGGACACGTCTTCAGAGCGCGACGTTGCACCGGCCATCAAGCTCGCGATCAGGATCGCCAACACGTTCGGCGCGGCCGTGATCGTTGTCGCGCATCCCCCCAAAGCCGGCGGGTCAGCGATCCGGGGCAGCGGCGCCATCGAAGGCAACACCGACGCCACGTATCGCTTTGTCCGCGACGATGATGAGAAAGTCCTGAGCCTTGAGCCCGAAAAGGTGAGATGGGCCAAGGAGCCCCAAGCCCTCACGCTTCAACTGAAGGCGATAGACCTGATCAGCCCTGAGGGCGACTTCGAAGAAGATGAGCACGGCCGGCCGGTCACGTCCGCTGCAATAATTCGGGCTCAGGTCGCCAAACCATCATTTCACACCCTCGCGCTCGCTCAATTCAATTCCGGCGATCCGGCCCCCGGCGAAGATGGCGTCTGTCGCTTGCCGGCCTCTCAGGTTGGGGAGGAATGGCGCGACAAACTCAAAATCGGAAAATCTCGTTGGCATTCGATGCTCAAGCTATTTTTCCCGGAAGGCATTCAGGCTGCGAAAAATGTCGCCGGCTGGAAATTCTGGCGCGAAGAAGACGCCCAAATTGATGGAATGGCCCGACGCGGGACTATTATTTGCGCCGTTCCACCCGATGATTTTTCGCCCGACATTCTCTCAGCGGAAGATATTGAGTGAGCCAATTCGTCCCGTTGATGTGACCGTCCACTGTGGACTGTCGTCTGTCCACTGTGGACTGAAAGCCTCCTAGTCCGACAGTCCAACCGTCCACACCCCTTTAGGGGTGGACGGTTGGACGGTCGGTACGGCTCGGCGTTTTGAAGCTGAATGATCTGATCGAAAACGGGGAGCCTGATCGAGCGGGGCGTCGGTGAGTTTGTGTGCTTGGGGTTCCGATCCGATGGCGATCGAAAAACAATTAAACGCAAGCGCGCACGCGAGACCTGATTGATTGGCACACTCTGAAAAATGCCTCCCCTGAAAAATGACGCCGAGCGTTCCGACCGAAATAAATCGGCCCGACTGGCGAGCACGTTCGCTGAGGGTCATTTTTCACGAAGGGTATTTTTCAACGCAGATCGCGATTTATTCGCGATAGGCGTCTTTAAGGGCGTCCTCGTTGGCGCTGATCGTGTAACGTCATCCGCATCGGTCGTTGAGGGATTTCGAAATGAGACGCCTTGTCGCCTACTATCGCGTGAGCACGGCCGCTCAGGGCGCATCTGGCCTTGGGCTTGAAGCGCAACGTGAAGCCGTCCGTCGCGTCGCTGGCGGGGCTCAGATCGTCGCTGAGTTCGAAGAAGTTGAATCCGGCTCCAAGGATGACCGCCCACAACTGCAAGCCGCCCTGCGCCGCTGCAAGGCCACTGGCGCGGCCTTAGTGGTGGCCCGCCTCGATCGCTTGGCCCGGAACCTTCGCTTCATCGCCGAAGTGCTCGATAGCGGCGTTGAACTGATCTGCGCCGACATGCCGAGCGTGAACCGGCTCACCCTGCAAATCCTTGGCGCAGTGGCGGAAGAGGAACGGCGCCTGATCAGCGAGCGCACCAAGGCGGCTCTTGAAGCGGCCAAGGCGCGCGGCGTGAAGCTTGGCGGCCGTCGCGATGGCGTCGATCTGCCGGCGATGGCGAAGGCTGCTTCACGCAAGGCCGCTCAGAAACGCTCTGCGAAGGCCGCTGAGGGCCATGAGCGTTTGCGTGAGGCCATCCGGGAGGCGCAATCCGACGCCGGTCCTGAGGCTTCCTATCGCGATCTGGCGGCCATGCTGAACTCTCGCGGTTTCCGTTCGGCGCGCGGCGGCGATCTGAACGCCATGAGCATCTATCGCGCGATGGCCGCCTGAACGGCTATCGCTCGAATTGGGGTATACCCCCAAGGGGTACGTGAGCCTAAGAGGCCCCGATATCGAATTGACGCCAAGTCCGCACCGCTCAGGCGAATACACGCGCACGCACCGGCTCGCACCACGAACCGCCTCACGTACGCGCTGCGCCTCTCAGCCGCTCCGAACAATCCGTAAGCTACGGAAACTCTCAGGATTGGCTCACGCCGACTCTAGGTGCGAGTTGGCATTTCGGATTCAGGTTTGAGACAATCAATGCAAAATGAAACCCGAAACTATTCAGCAATCGGCGGCGGCCAGCGGGCCTGAACGCGTCGACGCCGACAGCACCGGCCGGGGTTATGCGGTTCCCCCGGCCGGTGCGCCCTTTACTGCGCCCAAACGGCGGTACGCTGAGAAGGTCGGCAATCCGCGCGACCCGGAAATCACCAAGGAGCGGCTGAACGCCGTCCGGGCGCAAATTGCGATCGACGGGTTTTGGTCCGATCGGGCCGTCGCCCGGATTTTTGAGACGGACGTGATCACCATTCAGCGGATGAGCCGAACCCGGCATCATTTGGCGAAAATAAAGCGACAGGCCGAAGCTGAGTTCGAAGCGGCCCTCTCGGACGTGATCGTGCGGGAGGCGCTCGCCGGGAACCGGCTCGCGGCGACGCAGCTTCTGGCGAACCGGTTTCATTGGGCCAATCCGGGCCAGAAAGCGGCGTCGGGCTCGAAAGTGCCGCAGAAGAAAATTGACGGGCTCTTGGCCGAGCTTGAGCGAGACGCCGAATAATGGCGGTCGCTCTCACCGACTTTCAGAAGCGGGCGCTGAAAATCCCGGACGATATCGTCTTGGTTCTGCACGCAGGCGGCCGGGGCGGGGGCAAGTCCTATCTCGCCTGCGTGCAGGCGATTGCGCACTGCGAGAAGTACGGCGTTCATGCAAAGTGTCTCTTCATCCGACGCACGGCGTCGGCGCTCGCGGAAATTATGGCGACGATCGAAGCGATCCTGATTTCGATCTATGGCAAAGCGGAACGCTTCAAGGGAGACGCCTATCAGTTGAACCGCTCTGAGGGGCTTTTCCGCTTCGCCAACGGTGCAACGATCCGGTGCGATCAACTCGATTATCTGACAGGCCCGGCGCGTGACCGCGTTGTCGGGAACAGCGTCAGCTTCTTGGTTCTCGACGAAGCGGGCCAATACCCGGAACCGCGCGTGCTCGATCAGTTGCTTTCAAACTTGCGCGCGCCTGAGCATGTTCCCGTCCGTTGCCTCATGACCGCCAATCCGGGCGGGCCGGGTTCGTCTTGGCTCAAACGGCGTTTCATCGATCAGGCTGAGCCATGGACGCCCTTCATCGAACGCGAAACGGGCCTGAGCGCGATCTACACGGTCAGCACGTTTCGCGACAATGCGAAGCTCAGCAAGTCCTATGAAGCCAACCTCAGGGCGTCCGTCGCGTCCGATCCGGCGCTCGCCGATGCTTGGCTTGATGGATCATTCCAGCGCGTCGCCGGCTCCTTCTTCGGCGACGTGTGGCGTCCCGACATTCACATCGTCGATAGCTGGCCCTTCATTCCTCCCGGTTGGGATGTGCGTCTCTCGCTTGATTGGGGCTCGCGGGCGCCAGCGGTTGCATGCCTGATCGCAGTCGCACGCGATGGCGCCAAATCGCCAGACGGCAAGCCCTACGCGGCGGGTTCGGCGGTCGTGCTTGGCGAAACGCATACGGCCGTCCTGCCAAGCCTCAGCGAAGGCGACGGAAGTTCGCCGGCTGAGATGGCGCTTCGGATCAAAGACGAACTTCTCAATCCCTACGAACTGACGCCGGGCCGGATTCGCGTCGCGGTCGCCGATCCGCAAATCCATGTGAAGAGCGCCGGGCGTCACTCCTATTCGATCGGTGATGAGTTCCGGGCGCACGGGCTCCGATTCATTGGCGCGAACCGCACCAACCGCCCGGCGCGCTTGCAGCAAATTCGCAGCCTGCTTCATGGGGCCACGAAGGAAGGCTCGCCGGGGCTTTGGATCACGCGGCCATGCGAAGGATTGCTTCAGACGCTCCCGATCATTCAGGCGAGCCCGTTCCGGTTCGGCGATATCGACACAAGCCTAAACACGCCCCGGCATTGGCTCGACTCGTTGTCCTACGGGCTAAGCACATCGCGCGGTTCCGGCGCGGTGCGTCAACTGAACTTCGATGGCTCCCCGCGCGGCGGTCGCTTCATGCAGATCGCCGGTCATCGGCCCTCACGCTTCTACGATGCGCGCACGGACGCGGAAGACGCCATCAAGGTTTGAAAATGCCTGATCGCGTCCGTTGTGAAATCTGATCGGACGTGAGGCAAATAGGTTGGGCCACTTCAATCGGAGGCCCAAGGAAATGCCGCGTATCATCAACAAATGGCCGTCCCCTTCGGACCCAGCTGCACCGTCCGCAACTGACGTTGCCGCCAACGCTGAAGGCCTACTCGCCGAAATCCGGCGCGCGAGCCAGCGGGCCAAAGCCCGGATGGAGCAAGAGCGCGCCGATATCGAACGCCGCGTCGCTGATTTGCCTCAGGGCGTTTCGTTGGCGCCGGTTCGCGAAGCGTATGCGCGCGAGGGGGAGAAGAAGCTTCGCGATCAGTCGCGCGCTGAGGCCGACGCTTTGGTCGCTCAAATCCGCCAGTCCAAGCGCGATCTGACCGCCGCCAAGGCGTCTCTTCCCGACAAGCGCGCTCTTCTATTGGCTCTCAGCGCCGCGACGCCGGAAGGCGCCGCCGCCGCTCAGTCGCTTGCGGGTGTGCCCCCGCACCTGCTCGCAGGCGTCGCGTCATGGTTGGTCGCTCAGGGGGACAAACTCGATCAAAGCCGTCGCTTTGGCCTCGCCGCCGCCTTGATCAGCCGTGTTGACGCGATGGAACGCAGCGATCAGCCGTTTTCTCCGCAAGAGTTCGCAAGCAATGTTCGGTATCCCGCCTTCGATGAAGCCGTCGCCGCGATCGAGCGCAGCGAAGCTCTCATCAAACAGAGCGAAAATGAATGGCTCGACTTTAGCAGGGGCGAAGCCGGCCGGAACCCCAACAGCAAAATCCTGTCGGGCCTGAGGGGCTTCGACGACGTGGCGCCGGAGGATCGCGGCGAGGGACCGCCTCAGCCGACGCCGACAGGGCGCATCGCGAAGGGCCTGAAGGCGCATGGGGGCGCAGCATGAGCCTCACCGCCCATAGCGTCCATGCTATCGCCGATTGGATCGAGGCACGACCCGACGCCATCGCCGATCTCGATCGCTTCGTTGTGCTCGAAGCCGCGCGCAGCCACTACAACGCGAGTGGGGTCGATCTATTCTCTGACTTCCTCACGCAGCGCGAGTTTGTTGATGAACTGGCTAGGAACGGCTTCGCGCCGCTGCGGATAACGGTAGATCGTGAGCCCAACCAACCGGGCGGCGACTTCCTCTCTGAGTTGCGCGCCGGCCGATGGGCGACAGGCTGGTTTCTCGACTTCGGTCGCGATGATCGTTGCGGGATCAGCGACGCCGAATTGATCGAGCGCATGATTGAACTGATCGCCGTGGACGAAAGGTTGAAGAAAACCGGCCGAAACACGTTTTCACGATCCAACCAATTCACTGTGCATGTCGCGGAGGACGCCGGCCTGCACTATGTCGATATCGCGATCGACGGGCATCACACCGACGCCATTCAAGCCCGGCCCTTCCGCGCGATCATTCATCGATCAGGCTTCCGCATCATCCGATCGAACCCCGGTTTTTGGCGCGCGGCGTTTCTATCGGAGCCGGCTGCCATCGACGATCTGAAGTATCGGGGCAGCCGGTGAACGTCGCGACCTTCCCCGCACCGACGCCGAGCGATCCGCTTCAGGAAATCTGGCGATGGCTTGCCGATCAGGGTGCGATCGATTTCGCCGACAGTTCCGGCTGCACGGTCCTGCGAAGCTTTGAGAACTGGTCCGTCGAATACAAGCCAAACTGCCGGTTCGGGCAGGCGTGGCGTCTGACCGTTCGGTTCGGAAACGTCGGCGCATTCATCGCTTTTGATCGCCCGGACGATTTGGCCCCGACCATCACCAAAGAATTTGAGCCTGCAGAGGCTCGCAAGTTTTTCGCAGCGCTCAGGAGATTGAACCGTGACCCCAACTGAAATTCGTAATCGCCTCACCGGCTGGATCAGGGGCGAACCCGCCATGCTCCGGGCCGATACTTGGCCCGATCTGCTTGATCAAGTGCGAGCAGCGACTGGCGTCGTCGCCGACAACGAAACGCTTCTCGATGCGCTCAAAGGCGTCGGCTACCCGCCCGAACAGCGGGGCCACGCGGCCGGCGATGTTCATTGGATCATCCCAACGCCGGGAACGCGGGGCGCTTAGGCGCCTCGCTTCACGGCGTCGGCAATGCCTTCGCCAATCCAATGCGCGATAGCCGGCGAAAAGGCATTCCCGATGAGCCGGCCGCGCTCCCAATCAGACGCCGGCTTGCCTCTCACACTGCAGGCGCTCCATCCATCCGGGAAGCCTAGCGCCCGCTCCATCTCGACGGCGCTCATGAACCGGAGTTGCGGATCATCGATCAAGTCATCGGTGTGATAGAACACGGCGTAACGGTTGCCGTGGCCGCTCACGAACGAGCGGACCCTTTCTTCTTGGGGCCGCTTCTTCTCCCCGCGAGTAGGGTCGAAAGAGTATGCAAATCCTTCGGGCCATGACGTTCGCGTTCCATGCTTGAAGACGCGATCCATCGGGAAAGGCCATCGCGTTGGGCGTCGCTCAAAGACAACTCGTCCCGGAACGTCAGCGGCTCCAAGATATCCAACAGCCCAAGTGCGTTTTCGCTCAACGGGTAATCCGACTTGGGCAGTATCGAGAACTCGCCACGCGACACTATACCCGCCGGCATCGGCCCTGCGAAGGAACTCTCGCCATGTTCCGCTATGGTCGGCGTCAGTGAGAGCGGATGCGTTCTCGAATACAAACCAAGGCGCCGCAACGCGGCGCGCAAGTTCAATGAAGTCGAAGATGTAGTTTCCCGTCTCGCCATGGACGCCCTTTCCCTTTCCGGCCCGGCTGTAGTCTGTGCAGGGCGGCCCGCCGATGAGAACATCAACAGGGCCGACTTGATTGGCTTCGATTATCCTGAAGTCCGCGAACAGCGGGACGCCGGGGAAGCGTTGCTCAAGGAAGCCCCACGCTGGCGCTCGCCGCAGTTCCGAGAGCCCCACGCACTGCCAGCCCAAGCGATCGAACGCACACGACGCCGCTTCAATGCCGCTGCACACCGACAGGAAGCGTAGCTTCGGCGTCGGGATGGCTCGCAGCGCGAACCGGCGCGCCTCAGCGAGCGTCATGATATCGGGCCGCCCGATTAGTCGATCATCAAGCGTCCATGCCTTGGTTCCACTGCCGGCCGTCACTCTCAGCGCCAGCCCCGGAACCTCATCGTCATGCACAATGACATGCTTCTTCGGGTCCGGCTTGAGCGAAGCAGCGAGCCGGTCGGTTAAGGTTCTGTTGGTGTTTCGGGGCCGCCCCATTTCCGTAGGCTACGGAAAAACGGTTTAGGGGGCGTCAACTCACGGCAGCGCTCAATGCCATCGCAATTCGTTCACGAACGCCAGCATCGCAGCCTTACAACGAGCAAACAGGCCCGGATCGTTCCTGAATAGCCCCGCTGCTATCGGCGGCCATGCGTGACTTTCACGTTCGGCGTCATCCAGCCACTTTTTAAATCTCTCGCTATAGTAGCTGTTGAACTTCCATCCGAAGTCGCCGACTGGCCCCCAAAAGTTTCGGCCCCGCTCCATCGCCTCTGCGCCCGCCAACAAGCAGTGCAGCATCTCTGTGCGATCGAAAGCGAAGTCAAAGGTCTCACCCGCCCCTAGTCCAATGCGCTCAGCTTCGTGCAAAACGATCGGCTTTATGATGGTGCTGAAAGGGGCGTAGTGGCGCATTCCTCCCGCTGCATTCAGACTATCGCTAAGACGCATTACGTGAACGCCCCACAAGTTTACTGCGTCACGGTCTTCATCGCCGTCGCGGCCGAAGCGAGGCGTCATTGCTGCGCGCAGCGCCTGATAGCGATCTGCGGCAACACACCCAAATGTGATGGCGTACATCACATAGGCCATCACCATGCGGCGAATGTTCACGAACACATCGAAGCCGGTTGTCTCGATCATGGCGTCGCCAAGCTGCTTCACCCCTAAGCGAACAAACTCAGCGTGCGACGGCTCGCCATAGTATGCGAGCACGAAGAACAATCGGCGAAGGCGCTCGGTGACATTGGCGGCGATCAGTGCGCGCCGCCCAACCTCTTGATGTGTCGGACTGACGCCAGAAGTCGCCAAATCAGGGCCGGCGAGAATGTCCGTTACCTTTCGGACCTCGCTGACAACGAGATCGTGAAGCGCGATCCGATGCTTGGGATCGACAAGGTATTTCTTCACTAAGGCTTCTAGCGTCGCAACGTCCTGAGGCCCCGCTTGGTGCAGGTTCTCCAAGGCGTCTACCGTGTCGGTGATCTTTGTGAACGCAGTATCGGCGTCCGTGATCTGCACAACAGTTCCGCGACGGGCCTTCACAAGGTCTGACGCTTCGGGGGCCAAGGCGCTCCGCGATAGCCAGAACATCGAATAGCGGCGGTTTGGAGCGCGAAGGATGGCGTCACGCAGACCGGCGTCCCATACGCCGCTCCAACCGCATGCAATTAGGCCGAAATCGTCAAACACGCGATCAAGCAGTTTGGAGATGCCTGAATCGAGACGCGACAACTCTGCTTCGGTGTTCCTGATCCGCGTATCGAGATAATCTCCATGGACCTTCACTATCGTCACGCGGCCATGCACCAATGGTTCCGCGCCCTTGGCGTCGTCGCCGGATGAGATGACCGTTGGCTCAACCCCGACCTCGGAGAGGGCTTGCTCAAGCAGCCGGTCAAAGTTCGTTGTCACGAACACACGGACGAAACCCCGCGCGGCGAGTTGGGCCAACGCCCGATGCGCTGGCGTCGGCCGCTTGAGGCCCTGTTCGGTTTCAGCTTCCGAAGGTTCAATGCGTGCTGCAACGATCCGGCGACGTTCTGCGGGCGTCCCGCCCAGCGCCTTCAAGACCGCTGAGTAGCTCGGCTCGCCGCCCTTCGTTTTGGTCCACCAATCCGCCGGATCGTCGCTGGCGTCGGCGCCCTCGATTGCAGCAATCTCCCGGACAAGCTCAAGCGTGATGTCCCATCCGGTCGGCACGCCAGCCGCCTTCGATAGGCCGGAGCCAATAAGCACCGCATAGACGCCCCTGTTGGCCTGCAGGGCGTGCGCGACGTGTCCAAGGTCCGCCAAGGTCCGTGCTCCTAGAACACGGCCTGAACGAGAGACGCCAGACGATCAAACAACGCCCCAAGCGCGTTGATCGGCCGGACATGCTCTTCAATCGATCGCAGGATAGACCCAACCACGGGCTTTGATCGCTTTGCGGCAATTTGTTCTGATAAAGCCGTCAACAGTTCAACCACGTCCTTTTTCGACGCCGCGATGACTTCATTGGAGTCAAGCACAGCTTGCGTCATCGCCCTAATCGCAAGCCCAAGCTGTTCGGCGTCGCTTCCCTGTGTGATTGTAACGACGGCTTCGATCTTCGCCAGATCACCTGTGTTCACGACCCCAACCGACGAGCCGGTGATCGAAATGCTGTTAACCGTTGGCGCCGCGCGGGCCACAGTCGCAAGCGCTGCGACGGGTATGCGACCGCCGCCAAGCCGAATACCGCTGACGGCTTCCATATCGTCCAAAGCTTGGTTTGCAGCCGCCGCGTTCATCAAGAAGCCCTTGAACGCGACATCCGTTTGCATGTTGGCGCATGACAGGCAAAGCGGAGGCGCCTGATCGTACTGGTAATAGGCGGGGCGCTCACATTGGTGACACTTCATCGCATTGCATCCGATCAATCAGGTGCACTGTAAGTGATTCGCGGTCGCTCGGCGTTGGCGGGTATGTCAACGCGGCGACGGAACGCCCATGCCGATCAGGCACATCGTGGCAAAGTCCGGCAGCGGCTGATCATCGAAGCCGGGGGCCTGAACCGCTTCGTCGAGACAAGCGCGAAGTTCACTGGACAGCGGGTCTATCTGTGCATTCGCTGGCCGCGAGACGCCCCGGTTCATGAGAAGCGAGATCGTCATGGCATCGGCCGCCGCCATCCGCTGAAGCGTTGTAGCGGCTTTCCAGTCGCCGACCGTTGCGGTCCTAATCGAGTTGGCGAGCGCCATCCGCTCGGCCGTTTCGGCATCGCGATCGGCGCCTGTTGGCGCCGGGCTGCAAGCCGCGAGAAACCCGACGATTAGGACGAGCGATTTAGCGTTCATCGGCCAATGGTAGCGCGATTCATGGGCTCAAGAGCTTTGCAGCCCAAACCCGCTACACAACTCACTACACAAACCGGAGTTTGACGCCCCGCCCGGCCCGGTCTAAACCATTGGCACACAAGCACTTTTCCCGTCACAAATAGGGAGCCATCTTCATACCCGGGGAGCCATTGTCTTTGGGCCGTTCTGGGCCCCTTGGCGACCCTTCGCGCCTCATCGCCGGCTGCAGTTTGTTCAGGCGCGTCAACGGGTTGCGGGAGCTCGGCGCGCACTTCGATGTTGCGCCGCGAATGATGCGAAACGATCTGATACAAGAAATGTTCGCCGCGCGCGGACGGCGCGCCTTGGATGCCGCCGCCGGCCTTGCCAGCGAGCGTCGACGGCGCCGTTCCGCCGCTCACGACGTCCCCTTGATCCTGTGGAGGTCCAGCGCGCAGCGAGCCAAGTCGTCCCGCCACGGCGCGGACGCTCTCTGGCAACCGCACCGATCGACGAAACCGCTCCGGCGCCGACCGACAGCGCACGTTTTGCTCGTCCGGCCATGGCCGGCTCCGGAGAGGCAGACGGCGTCGGCCCCAAAGGGCGGGCGCATCCATGCTGGAACTGTGACTGGAAGCAAGCCGGACGCCGCTACGCCGGGGTTTGCCCAACGCGCCGTCGCCCGGCCTCCCCCCGCATGCGTCGTCCGGCGCCGCTCCGGGGAGGAGACTGCGGGCCTGACGAACGCAGAATGTCCCCCCTCACGCGCCTTCGAACCAGTTCCCGTGAAATCCGAACGGGACCCGCCGCGGCGTGGGGATGCGCGCGGCCACGCTCAAATCCTGCGCATCGAGCACCATCAAGGCGCTTGTTTTGCTGCCTCGGTCATAGGCGAACCCCATGACCCAGCCCTCGTCTTCGCCCGGCCCGCCCGGCGCAAACGCGAACTCCGACAACACCATGTTGGGAAAAACACGCTTCACCCGCCCGCCGGTTTTGGCGTCATGCTTGATGATGGTGTCAAATTCGCCCCACCCTGAATTGGGATCCGCCGCCGCGACATAACAATACCGGGTCGGCAGGCCGGCGCGACGGTCGTCAATGCGCGGGAACTCGCACGCCGAATCATCGAGCGGCGTCTCTCGCACGGCAAGGGTGGTCAAATTGATGCGCCATTCATGAAACTTGGGCGCATCTTGAAAATTCGCCTCGGGCTTGTCCCACAATCGCGGGAAACGGCACACCAGCATGACCAGCTCGCCGTTTTCCTCATAAGCGTTCCCCGGATGGAAGACATAGCAGGGCGCGATCTCCACCCAACGCACATCCGCGGCCTTGCCGCCGCGAGGCATGATGCCCAAACGCGCCCCATATTCATCGCTCCAGCGAAACGGGTTCTTGCCCGCCTGCGCCAAAGGAAGATCGAACACAACTGGCAAGTCCATGAAAACGATATGATTACGCGTCATCCCGAAATCATGGATCATGGTCGGACCCTTAACCGGGATTTCCTGGCTCTCCACCAAGACGCCAGCTGCGTCAAAACGGTGATAGGTCAACCAAGGCGGAATTGGAAAATACCCAAATCCGTGCATCTCGCCGGTTTCCGGGCAAATTTTCGGATGCGCCGTGAACGTGGTTTTTAGCGCGCCTCCAAAATTGTTGGGCCCGATCGAATTCATGTCCACATCGACTTCAAAGGGAAAGGCGCCCTCCTCGAGGGCGAAAAACTTTCCGCCGTGACGAATGATATGGGTATTGGCGGCCGTCACGGAAAAATTCCCGTAGTGCGCCATGTCTTGGCGCAGCGCACCCTCATAGCACGCCGTACGCATCCACCGATTCTTGTACCAAACGGCCTTTCCCTTTTCCAATCGCATGCCGTGCAACATGCCGTCCCCGAAAAACCAATGCTCCGTTGGTCCATGCCGCGGATTGGCGCCGTTGCGCATGTAAACGCCACATAGCGCCGTCGGCAGCGCTCCCTCGACTTTCAGATCGAACGCCGTCGCCTCATCATCGACGGGAGCGTAATTACCGGTCATGTGCAATGGTAGATCGTTGCCGTCCGCCATATCGCAAGGTCTCCTTATCGCCTCACTGGCCCATGCAAAGTCAAAGCGCCGCTCAGAACCGAGCCTGAATCTCCAGCCCCCAGGTGCGCGGCGGCGTTATGTTGCTGGACGCGAACAATGGCGCGATGAAGATCGGCGCCTCGTTCTGCCAATCCGTCAGGTTTTGCCCAAACAGCGACACCCGAAAATTGTCGACGTCATAGCTGATCGAAGCCGAAACGCTTTCGTGCGCTTCAACGAAGCTCGTCGACGTATTGTAGATGTCGCCGTAGATGTCATCGACCCAATTATAGCGCGCCCCCACCGTCAGCGCGCCAGGGCCCACCGGCGTCCTATAGTTCACCGACGCGCCGAACGTGTACTCCGGGGCGTTTCTGGGGATGAGAAACGTCGCGTCGACGATCGGCACCGGGCCGGTCTTGTTGCCGGGATATCCAATCTGCAGATCGGTATATTCCGCGTCCAAATAACCGATCGTCGCCGACACATCGAGCTGGTCGGTGATGTACCATTGCAGCTCGGCTTCCAGCCCCTGGTAGCGGAGACCGCCGACATTGGTGAACAATGTGACGACGGTATTGGTCGTTTGGTCGAATACGATCGCGGATTCCTGCTTGTTCTCGAAATCGTTTCGGAAGTAGGTCAGATTGAGCTGCAGCGTGTTGTCGAACCATTGGCTCTTCATGCCCAGTTCGGTCGATTGGGCAATTTCCGGATCGTACTGATTGGCGATGAAATCCTCGATATTCTGATTGACGCCGAAGAACCCGCCAGAGTGCCAACCCTCCGAGTAGGAGACATAAAACGTAAGGTCATCGGTCGGCTTGTAGGTCACGGCCGCCAGCGGCGTCGTCCGCACGAATGACCGACTGAGATCAATGCTGTCGGGAAAGTTGAATTCCCCGACATTGGCGAGCGGTGTGACATAGGCCTGGTAGCCGGTGAAATCCTTTGTCTCGGTCGTGTACCGGGCGCCCAGCGTCAAGGTCCAGCGCGGCAAGAAATCCCAATCCGCATGCACGAAACCTGCGATGGATTCCGTGTCCTGACTTTCATAGAGCTTAGCCGGGAACGCCGGGCCATAGGCGGTGGTGACCGTCGGATCGCAGCGCGTTCGCCCGAACACCGCGGTCGTGGCGGGCGTCCGCGGCGCGATGCAAGCCTCGATCGGCGTTGCAAAGCCCGTGGCCGTAGCCAAGGCCGGGTTGAGCCAGGTATTGGTGGCGAGATTGAAACCGGAGAGAAGCCCGACAAAGTTCCAGAACTCGCCGCTGGTGATCCAGTTGCGGGTAAAGCTGCTTTGAAAATAATAGAGGCCCGCCACCGATTTGATCGGGCCAACGGGGCTTTCCCAATCCCCTTCGATGCGAAACTCTTGCGAGAACTGCGAATAATCGGCATCGGTGATGATGTTGATGAAGGGCGCGCTGGTGCCGTCGAAGTCGCGGCCGTTATACTCGGTCTGATCGCGATAGCCGCTTACGGACACGAGTTGCCAATGCGGATTGAACCGCCAGACATTGTTCCATGTGTACGCGTCCGTTTGAATCGACCCCTTCGGCGAGAAGTCCACGGTCGTCGTGTCAGGAATGCTCAGATCGGTTCTCGGCGGCAGATTGGTCAGCCCGAACAACCCCGGGAGAAACGTCCCAATGGTCAAGCCGCCGGGAAGCGAGCCGTCAGGCTGATTGAAGTCGCTTGGCGTTGACGGCGGGGGAAGCACGCCGGGGATGACGTTGTAATTGCCAAGGCCGCCGCTGCTTTGGCTGCGATCGTCAAACGTCTCGATCGTCAGAGTGGACGTGAACGTATCCGTCGGCGTGTAGCGCAGCGTCAAACCGACATTGGCGTAGTCTTTCTGCGGGTTGGTGGAGTTCTGGAACGTGTTGTCCAGAAAGCCTTCCCGGCTTGCGGAGAAATAATAGAACTTTGCGGCCAATTCGTCCTCAAGGACTGGCGCATTCACGACCAGACGGAATTCCTCGGCGTCGAAACTGCCGATCGTGTACTGCGCTTTGGCCTCCCACTCGCCCGTGGGCGCTGTGCGAATAACGTTGAGCGCGCCGCCGATCGTATTGCGGCCGAACAGCGTCCCTTGCGGACCGCGCAACACTTCGACGCGCTCGACGTCGAAATTTTCAACGATCTGGCCGGGCAAGCTGCCGAGATAGATGCCGTCAATCAACACGCCAATGGGCGAATCGATGGTGTTGTCGTCGGTGCGCGAAGGGCTGATGCCGCGAATATTGATGCTCGGCGCACCCGGACGCAGATTGATGTCTTCGATTCGGACATTGGGCGTGAAGGCGACGACGTCGCGGAGGTCGCGCAAATCGGCGTTTTCAAGCTGCTGCGTGATCGCGGTGATGGCGATCGGCACATCTTGAACGCTTTCGCCGCGGCCTCGCGCCGTCACGACCACCACTTCAATGCCGCCGGGACTGCGCGCGGTCGTGCTCTCTGCGGACTGAGCCGCCGCCTCTTGGGCGTACAGGCTGGGGACGACAAAAGCGGTCGCCGCCAACACCAAGGCCTTGTCCGAAAATTGTCTCGGACGCTTCATCATGTCCTCCCCGTTGCCGGGCGCGCATCCTCGCGCTCCGGCCGACAGCTGGGGCATTTCTTTGCGACTATCCCCGCGTTGTCACGAAGGTGCCAACAAATCGCGGAGGCGGAATACCTAGCGGAATTGCGAGTTCTGCTGCAGCGATAATGGCGCGATTGCGCGCGCCCGAAAGCGCGGCCGCTCGATGGATGAAGCGCCGGGGAACGCGCGCTATCCGGCGGTGCGCCGGACTAAGCGAGCGCGTTGATTAAGCCGATTTGACACGCGACGGCGGCGGCGCGCGCGCGATTGTTGACGCCAAGCTTTTCGATCGCGCTTTCGACATGAAACCGCGCGGTGGAGGGCGCACGTCCGATCAGTTCGCCGATCTCGGCGTCGGTCTTGCCGAGCGCGACCCAGGTGAGGCACTCAAGCTCCCGCTCTGTGAGCGGCGTGTCGTACGGTCGCGTCCAAGGCTCGGGGCGCTGCCGAAATACGCGGCCCATGAACAAGTGGCCGGCGAGCCGCAATTCGTGCGACGCAGACGCCAGTATCCGATCCAAATCCACGTCCGGGCGTTGCGCAAACCAACCCACGGCGCCCAACCGGGATTTCGGCATGTGCACCGGCACGGTCACGCCGCCAACGATGCCGTGCTTAGTTGCGATCCTGAAGAACGACCGGTTCGAGCTGTCGTAGGTCTCGTTTGCCTGAAGAATGTTCGCCATGTGCCAGACAAACGGCTCAAACGATACGCGGCACGCGCGAAAGACGGGGCAGGATTTCTCCGCAGAGAGCGTTAAGTCAGGGCAAGAGGGCAAGAGCCATTCCGAGCCCTCGCCCAGAAATTCACGGTAAAGCTTCGAGGGCGGCCCGCCGCCGAAATCCTCGACAAAACTCGGCCGGCCGAGCCCGAGCGCTTTGCCGATGGCGATGATCCCCTTGCCGGCCTCTAGAAGGGTCGTCGCGTCGCTGATCGTGTTGATGTGGCGCCGAAGCGAAGCCCTCAGCATACACCCTCCCAGGCGCTTCCAGTTCCAAGACTGGATTATGATGGCGAATTGTCGCGCAGTTTGCCGTAAAGTCAAACGCCGTCAGCCGCGACCGCCGCGGCGGGTTCCCCGCTTCAGCGCCGTCGCCTCGCGGGCGAGGCGGCGCAGACGCGCCAAGCGAACGCGACGCCGCGCCGTGGCAAGA
>CAZMRN010000006.1:23535-25021 GCA_964568575.1 uncultured Caulobacteraceae bacterium | reverse complement strand
CTGCTCGACCTGATCGTACCCCAGCGCGAGCGCGCCGGCGCGCCGCATCAAGCCGAGCGCGGCCAGACAGCGCCGCGCGATCGCGGCCTCGGCGCGATCGGCGAGGTCGACGGGGACGACGACTGAAGCCTTCAAGCCGCGCTGAAACGCCCCCCGCTTGACCGCCTGGGCGATGGCGGCGCGCGTCGGCGACACCCAGACGCCGCGGCCAGGCAACTTCGCGGCTGGGTCAGGCGCGAGCACGCCGTCAGGTCCTGCGACGAAACGCAGAAGCTGCGCCTCCGTCGCCTCCGCCCGGGTGACGATGCAGGTTCGGATGCGCTGCTTGGGCGCGCTAGGCGTCGCCGTCGGCGGGTTCAAGCGCGACCTCGCTCTCTTCGACGAGCTCCTCCTCGACGACGGGCGCCTCGATCCAGCCAGCTGCGATGCGCGCATTGAGGATCAAGTCGTCCGCCTGCTCGGCGGTGAGATTGAAGCTTTCGAGAATGCCGGGCTCGCGGACGCGTTCGCCGTTCTTGGTCTCGAACCAGCCGCGCAGATCGTCGCCCGTCAGGCCGGCGAAATCCTCCAGCGATTTCACATCTTTTTCGCCCAGCGCGACGACCATCGGCAGCGTCAAGCCCGGAACCGTCAGCAGATCGTCCTGCACGCCCAGCTCTTTGCGGCGCGCATCGAGCTCTGCTGCGACCTTCTCCAGGTGCTCGACCGCGCGCGCCTGCAATTCCTCAGCGATTTCCTCGTTCAGGCCTTCGATATAGGCCAGCTCGTTGATGTCGATGAAGGCGATTTCTTCGACCGTCTCGAAACCTTCCGTGGCGAGCAATTGCGCCATCATCTCGTCGGCGTCTAGGGCGGTCATGAACAATTGCGTGCGCGCGGCGAATTCCTTCTGGCGACGCTCGCTGTCCTCCGCCTCGGTCATGATGTCGATTTGCCAGCCGGTAAGCTGCGAGGCGAGACGGACGTTCTGCCCGCGGCGACCGATCGCCAACGACAATTGATTCTCGGAGACGACGACTTCGACGCGGCCCTCGTCCGGATCCATGACGACCTTCGTCACTTCCGCCGGCTGCAGCGCGTTGACGATGAACGTCGCCTGATCGGGCGACCAAGGGATGATGTCGATCTTCTCGCCCTGCAATTCGCCGACGACCGCCTGCACGCGGGCGCCGCGCATGCCGACGCACGCGCCGACCGGATCGATGCTGGAATCGTGCGACAAGACGGCAATCTTCGCGCGTGAGCCGGGATCGCGCGCGGCGGCCTTGATCTCGATCACGCCTTCGTACACTTCCGGCACTTCCTGGGCGAAGAGACGCGCCATGAATTCCGGTTTCGCCCGCGACAGGAAAATCTGCGGGCCTTTGGCCTCGCGGCGGACGTCAAAAATGTAGGCGCGGACGCGGTCTCCCTGATGGAGATTCTCGCGCGGGATCGCCTCGTTCCGCCGGATGATGCCTTCCGCGCGCCCGAGATCGACGACGAT
>CAZMRN010000006.1:23265-23525 GCA_964568575.1 uncultured Caulobacteraceae bacterium | reverse complement strand
CAACGCGCTTCACGACGCCGTTGATGATCTCGCCGACGCGATCCTTGTATTCGTTGTACTGGCGCTCGCGCTCGGCTTCGCGGACTTCGTGATTGATCACCTGCTTGGCGGTCTGCGCGGCGACGCGGCCAAACTCCAACGGCGGCAAAACTTCTTCATACACCTTGCCGACGAACGCTTCAGGATCGCGCTTGAGGGCGTCCGCCAGTTCGATGTCGGTGGAGGGATTGAAGGCGCGCGCTTCTTGTTCGAGCCAGGCG
>CAZMRN010000006.1:11790-23255 GCA_964568575.1 uncultured Caulobacteraceae bacterium | reverse complement strand
CACCGTCGTGCAGCGCAGCAGCGTCATTTCGCCGGTCTTGACGTCGATCTTGGCGCGAATGTCGTGCTCGGCGCCGTAGCGCGAGCGCGCCGCCTTCTGCAGGGCGTGCTCCATCGACGCGATCACAATCTCTTTTTCGATCGATTTCTCGCGCGCGACGGCGTCGGCGATTTGCAGGATTTCGAGCCTGTTGGCGGAAATGCCCGTGCTCATGATGGTTTCCCCTTCTGCACAATATCGGCGGCTTCCGCCGCCTTGGCGCGTTTCAAATCGTCTTCGATAAGCTTGTCGGTGAGCACGAGACGCGCCTCCGACAGCCAGGCGAACGGGATCGACGCTTCGCCTTCCGGCAGGTCGAAAATCACGTTTTCGCCCTCGACGCCTTTCAGAACGCCGCGAAAGCGCTTGCGTCCGTCGATCATCTGCCCGGTTTCGAGCTTCGCCTCATGGCCCGCAAAGCGCGTGAAATCCTCGATCCGCACCAAGGGGCGGTCGATGCCCGGCGAGGAGACTTCAAGGTCATAATCGCCCCGGATCGGATCGTGCGCGTCGAGCACGGGCGACACCGCGCGCGACAGCGCCTCGCAATCCTCCACCCGCATCGTGCCGTCTTCGCGCTCGGCCATGATTTGCAGCCGCTTGCGCTTGAGGCCCGACAGCCGCACGCGCACCAGGCGATAGCCGAGATCCGCCGCCGTCGGCTCCAAAAGGGCGGAGATGGTTTCCTCGATGGGGGTCGATGCCCGCACGGCGCGCCCTTTAAAAAACCAAAAGCGGCGGCCCCTCCCGGGACCGCCGCCGAAGCCCTCAGCGAGGGCCATCAGCGATGAACTCGGTTGTCAGATAGGCGATGATCGCTGGAACTGCAAGTAAATCGGCGCGCAATCGCCGAGGCGCTTCTGCTCATACCGCGTCGGGACATGCCCAGGCCAAGGCGCCCGCCAATCGGCTGCGCGCTCGGCCGTCCAGGCGAAGGCCGGTTCGTTGTGAAACATCGCCAGCGTCCAGGCGGCGTAATGCGCCCAATCGGTGGCGAAGCGCACTACGCCGGCGGGCTGAACGACTCTGGCGAGCTCGGCGACGAACGCGGGCTGGATCAGCCGGCGCTTCCAATGCCGCGCCTTGGGCCAGGGGTCTGGAAACAGCACATAGACCTGCGCGAGGCCGGCCTCCGGCAGCCGGGCCAGCACGTCGCGCGCATCGCCCTGGTGGAGGCGGACATTGGTTGCCCCCGCCGCCTCAATATGGCGAAGGCACGAGGCCACGCCGTTGAGGAACGGCTCCACGCCGATGAACCGCATCTCCGGCGCGGCCTGCGCCTTGGCGATGAGGTGCTCGCCGCCGCCGAAACCGATCTCGAGGACCGTCGGCCCATCCAGCGCGATCGGCCCGGCCTCCGGCAGCGCGAGCCGCGGCAAAAGCGTGTCGAGCAGGGCCGCCTGGCGCGGCTTTAGCGGCCGCGCCTTGATGCGGCCGAACGACCGCAGCGGCGGATGCGTGAGATCAGCGGCCATGACTTCCCTTTGCGGCGCCTCGACGCCGCCGCCTGCGAAGATTAAAAACGGACATCAGCGTTCCCATAACCAACCGAGAACCGCCACCCGGAGGAAAAACCATGCGCGAACTCATGAAATTCTACATCAACGGCGCGTGGGTCGATCCGGTGTCGCCGCGGCCGCATGACGTCATTAATCCGGCGACGGAAGAGCCCTTCGCGCGCATCTCGCTCGGCTCCCAGGCCGACGTCGACAAGGCGGTCGCCGCCGCCCGCGCGGCGTTCGACGGCTGGTCGCGCACGTCCAAGCAGGAGCGCGCCGGCTATCTCGAAAAAATCATCGGCGGCCTGCAGAAGCGCCTCGGCGAAACCGCCGAGGCGATCAGCCAGCAGATGGGCGCGCCGATGTGGCTCGCAACCGCAGCCCAGGCGCCGTCCGCGCTGGGCCATTTCGCCGAAGCGCTGCGGCTGCTGAACACCTACGAGTTCGAATACTCGATGAACGGCACGCGCATCCTGCGCGAGCCTGTCGGGGTGTGCGGCTTCATCACGCCGTGGAATTGGCCGGCCAATCAGGTGGCGTGCAAGGTCGCGCCGGCGCTGGCCGTCGGCTGCACCATGGTGCTGAAGCCGTCGGAGCTGGCCCCGCTCGACGCCATGATCCTAGCGGAAGTGATCCACGAGGCCGGCGTGCCGCCGGGCGTGTTCAATCTGGTGAATGGCGACGGCCCCGGCGTCGGCGAGGCGCTCTCGCGCCATCCCCAGATCGACATGATGAGCTTCACCGGCTCGACCCGCGCCGGCGTGCTGGTGTCGAAGGCGGCGGCCGAAACGGTGAAAAAGGTCGCCCTGGAACTCGGCGGCAAGAGCCCGAACATCGTGCTCGACGACGCCGATCTGCAGAAGGCCGTGTCCTCCGGCGTGATGCAGATGATGACCAATTCAGGCCAGAGCTGCAACGCGCCCTCGCGCATGCTGGTGCCGCGCGCCAAGCATGATCAGGCGGCCGAAATCGCCGCTGCGACCGCGAAAATGGTCAAGGTGATGAACCCGGCCGAAGCTGAGCGCGGCGCGATCGGGCCGCTCGCCAACGCGAACCAGTTCCAGAAGGTGCAAGCGCTGATCCAGAAGGGCATCGAGGAAGGCGCGACGGTCGTCGCCGGCGGCGTAGGCCGACCGGAGGGCTTCAATCGCGGCTATTTCGTGCGCCCGACCGTGTTCGCCAACGTCACCAACGACATGACCATCGCGCGCGAGGAAATCTTCGGCCCGGTGCTGGCGATCCTGCCCTACGACACCGAAGAAGACGCCATCCGCATCGCGAACGATACGGTGTACGGCCTCTCGTCTTATGTGCAGTCCGGCTCGCTGGAGCACGCCCAGCAGGTCGCCCGTCGCATCCGGGCCGGCAATGTCCACATCAACGGCGCCGGTCCCGACTTCCAGGCCCCGTTCGGCGGCTACAAGCAATCGGGCAATGGCCGCGAATGGGGTGAATTTGGTCTCGAGGAGTTCCTCGAGACCAAGGCCGCTTTCGGTTGGGGCGCAGCGTAAATATTGCGCTAACCTCGAACTTTACAGGTTTTTAGCCGGCGGGCGCCTAGGCTCCTCTCAAGTGAGAGGATGCAGAGGCGCCCGTTCGATGTTGACGCGGTACGCACCAAAGATCGTCGAGGCGCTCGATCTCGACGTAGTCGATGTCGGCGAGCGCGGCCCGGCGGAACGCTATGCGCTGATCGACGACGCGAACGGCCTGTTCCGGATCGACGAAGCCACCGGCGTGATCGCCGCATCGCCGCACCACCCCGACGCCGCCGCGCTGGGTGCGATCCATCCCGTGCGGGTGCGCATTACGCGGGCGAACGGCGAGATTTACGAATCCTTCTTCCATCTCGCGGTCGCTGCGCCGCTACCGCACGCCGTTCTGGCCGACGGCTCCGATCCGCTGGCTCCCTACTGGCCGCCTGCGCCCCAAGCGTCGCGACAACTCACGGTGGACGGCGACGCGGCGTTCGGCGAAGGCTTGCTGCGGACGTATGAAGCGCTGGACTGGGCGCCGGATGTCGCGCTGCTGACTTCGCAGGCTCGTTTCGCGCCGGCGCCGCATGGCGCGGTCTGGTCTCTGAACTGAGGCGAGACCTCAAGATTTCGAGGCGATGCGGAACATGCGCAGCGTGTTGCCGCCTTGATCAAAAAACAGATGCTTCGCTGCGCCGAGAATGTGCAGCGGAATGAGAACGAACAGCATCAAGCGGCCGATGCCGTGCGCGATCTCCGCGGCTTCGTGCAGAGGCTCGTTGCGTGCGCCGAAGGGGCTCGGCAAGGAGACGAGGTCGAACACAGTGATCGCGCGCCCGCCAGTCCACACGATCAAGGGGCCGCTGATCACCAGAACGAGCAGGCCCGTGATGAGCAAGCGGTGGGTCCAAGACGACAAAAGCATGAGCGGCTTCGCCTGCGGCAGCGGATCGGGCCTAGGCTGCGTCGCGGTCCACCAGACCCGGAACATCACCAGCGCCAGCATCACCATCCCAAGCGAGACGTGTAGGCCCATAAGCGCGCCGCGCCGCGCGCGGTCTCCCGCCTCGGCGGCTATTTCCGCCTGAAAACCAAGCGCGAACATCGCGCCCACGCCGACGAACACGATCCAGTGCAGCGCCACCGACACCCAGCCATAGCCCGCCTTCGTGTTCGATGCGCTCGCCATCGGCGTCCCCTGTCGCATCGGAGCGCGGAACGCCCCGGTTGATCTTCCTTACGCCGAGGCCGACAACCGCGCAAAGCTGAACCCAGGAGGTTCGACATGACAGACAAGACCTGGCGCAAACGCACGCTGAACAACCGCCCCTTGAGCCCCGAAACGCTGATGATGGGCTACGGCTATGATCCGATGCTCTCGGAGGGCTCGCTCAAGCCGCCGCAATTCCAGACCAGCACGTTCGTGTTCCGCTCGGCCGAGGATGGGAAGAATTTCTTTGCGGCGATGCAGGGCCGGCGCAAGCTCGGGCCCGACGAAGAACCGGGCCTGGTCTATTCGCGCTTCAACAATCCCAATCTCGAAGTGCTCGAGGATCGCCTCGCGATCTGGGACGAAGGCGAAGCGAGCCTCGCCTTCGCGTCTGGCATGGCGGCGATCTCGACCGCTTTGTGGGCGTTTCTGCGCCCGGGCGACGTGGTGCTGCAAAGCCAGCCGATCTATGGCGGCACCGAAACGCTGATCCACGCGATCCTGCCGGAATTCGGCATCCGGCAAGTGGGTTTCGAAGTCGAAGGCGGGACGCCCGCGATGCTGGCGGCGGAAGCCGCGGCGAAGGCGCTGGCGGAGGAGACCGGCGGCCGCGTCGGCGCGATCTATCTCGAAACGCCGGCGAACCCGACCAACGGACTTGTCGACATCGCCGCCGCGCGCGCGGTTTCGGAGCGCCTGACGCGCGACGGAAAACGCCCGCCCGTCATCGTCGACAACACGATGCTGGGGCCGATCTATTCGACGCCGCTGAAGCACGGCGCCGATCTCGTCGTTACGTCGCTGACCAAATATGTCGGCGGGCATTCCGATCTCATCGCCGGCGGCGCTTCCGGCGCGAAGGCGATGCTGGCGCCGGTGCGCCGCATGCGCTCGACTCTTGGTACGATGTGCGATCCGCACACCGCGTGGCTGTTGTTGCGGTCTTTGGAGACCTTGAAGCTGCGCATGGATGCAGGCGCGGCGGGCGCGGCCAAAGTCGCCGCGTTCCTGCGCGATCATCCGAAGATCGACAATGTCTGGTATCTCGATTTCCTCCCCAAAGATCATCCGGACCGCGAAATTCATCTGCGGCAAAACAAGAACGCCGGGTCGACGTTCTCATTCGAAGTGAAGGGCGGCGAAAAGGCCGCGTTCCGCCTGCTCGATCGACTGCAGGTGATCAAGCTCGCCGTCAGCCTCGGCGGCACCGAGACCCTCGCCTCGCACCCCGCCGCCATGACGCATTCCGGCATGGCCAAGGAAGATCTCAAGCGCTTCGCCATCACGCCGTCGCTGATCCGCATATCGATCGGCGTGGAGGACCCCGACGATTTGATCGCCGATCTGTCGCAGGCGCTTGAAGCGGTCTAATCCGCCTATGCCGCAGGCGATGCGTCGTCACGATCCACGCGGCACTGAAAGCAGCCGTACTTTGATCGCACGTGAACATAGGCGACGCCGTCCATCGCGAGCAGCGAAGCGCATACGGCGGCGATGTCACGGCCGGCGACGATGTCCGCCGCATCATACCGAATCCAGTCCTGCGCGTCATACCCGCGCACGGCGGCGGGATCGAGGAACGCGAACCAGGCGGGCGGAGATGCGGCGTCGTAGTGCGCGCATTCGCGCGCGTGCAGAAAAATCGGCCCGCGCTCGGCATAGGGCTGATCGGCTTCGAAGGGCCGATAGCTCAGCACCAGCATCTCGTCGCCTTCGGCGATCAGGCCGAGGCAATGGCGGCAAGGATTGGTCATGCCGACCGCCGTCTTGCGCACCGGCGCATCGCCGTTCGCATCAGCGCCGCCGCGCCGAATTCTCTCAACGTACGCCGTCGGGACGCCTTGCACGCGCATGATCGTGTCTCCGTGAACCTGAGACGTTTCTGCCACGATAGATCACGTCGTGCTCGCCGCTTCCGGACACGTCAGCGGGCATCCGGTTTGCCGTAGGCGATTTCCGCGGCGACGACGCTGGTCGTTTGCGGCGCTGCGAAATTTTCCTTGACCTCGGGGCTCGCCGGTTCGCGTTGCGTCCCGCGCCAGAACATCGCGCCCGCGATCGCCGCAGCGCAGAGACCCGCGAACCAGAACACCCCGCCGCTGCCGAAAAAGTGTACGAACGGCCATTGCGCCGCGGGTCCGATGACCGAGCCCAGCGCCCATACGAACAACAGCCCGGAGGTCGCCTGCGCCATCACCGCAGGCGGGGCGCGATCGGCCATATGCGCTACTGCGATGCCGTAGAACGACAAGCCGCCCGCCCCCCAAAGCGCGAACAGCGCCATTCCCGCCCAAGCGGGCGCTGCGCCTGCGAAAGCGGCCAAGGCGAAGGCGGAGACCGCAGCGAGGCCAGTCAAGCCCGCAATCACCATGCGCCGATCTACGCGATCGGAGAGCCGCCCTGCTGGCCACTGCAACAACAGCGATCCCAACCAGGCCGCGGAATAAAACGCGCTCGCCGCGCCGGCGCCGTATCGTTCGGCGGCGAACAGCGGCGCGAAGGCCAGCACGCCCGCATTCACCGCACCGGCGCCGAAACACGCGATCACCGCGGCCGGCGCGGTGCGGAATTGTTCGGCGACGGCGAGCGGCTGCGGTTTCGGCGGCTCGGGCTGCGCGACCGTCGTGGCGCAGACGGGAATCATCGCGATCGAGGCCAGCGCCGCGGCGATCATCCACGGCGCGGCGTCGCCTGGCGCGGCGGAAACGACCAAGAGCGGCCCGATGGCGAGCGCGGCCTTCGTGCACACCATGTAGAAGCCCAGAATGTTGCCCCGTTCCGACTTCTGGATCGACGCGCTCATCCAGCTTTCAGCAGCGCCGAACATCAGCGCCACAGCGACGCCCGCGGCGGCGCGCGTGACCATCCACACGGTCACGGAATCGGCGACATAGAGCGCAAGCGTCGACACCGAGAGCACCGAGGCGCACGCCGCGAACACACGGATATGCCCGACGCGCGCCAGAAGCCGCGTCGCGATGGCGGCGCCGAACATGAAGCCGGCGGAATAGGCCGCGGCGACAAAACTGAACAATGACCCAGCATGGCCTTGCGCCGCGAAGGCGAGCGGCATGTGGGCGCCGAGCAGGCCTTGCGCCATTTGCAGGATGGTGACGGCTGCGATCAGCGCGCCGACGGAAGCGAGGCCTGGCATAACGTCCCGTGTTATGCCGATTGGCGCACGCGCGATAGCGGCGCGCGTGCAGGGCCCTTATGCGTCAGGGTCAAGGCCGAGATCGGCGAAAGCGACGACCTGCTCGCGCACCGGGCGACCGTCGCGATCCTTGATCTGAAAGGTCAGACGACGCGCCGGCCAGTCGATGGCGGCCACGCCGTAATTCACCGGCGCGAACATGTCGCCGATCTGATTGGTGGAGCGTTCTTCGCTGACCTCGCGAAAGCTCAGATTGAGCGAGGACGTCGTCATCTCGAACGCGGGATAGCCGATCAGGCCGTCCTGCCGATACAGCCCCCCGATGTGACGGTCGCCGCTGACGAAGGTCACCCCGCGCGCGCCGGCGCTGCGGATGGTTTCGTACAGCCGGGCGCGCTCGCGCGGCATGGTGCGCCAGGCTTCGTAATGGTGGCCGTCGGAGAGCACCTGGATCGAGGAAACGACGAATCGCAGCTCGGCGGGTTGGCGCAATTGCGCTTCGAGCCAGGCCCATTGCGCCTCGGACAGCATGCGCTGCGCGGGATCATCGCTTTGCGCATAGGGCCCGTCAGGCGCGCGTTGGGGCAGCCGCGCCAGCGGCGTGCGGCCGTAGCGCGTGTCGAGCAGAATGATTTGAACGCGCTGGCCCTCGGGCCCGAAAACATGCGCGTCATAGATTCCGTCACGGTCAGCGGTGCGCGCGCCGACGCCCCAGAAGGTCTCGAAGATGCGCTTGGCGTGCGCCTTCGGCGTGAAATCGCCGCCGGCGTCGTTCAGGCCGTAATCATGGTCGTCCCAGGTGGCGAGCATGGGCACGGCGGCGCGCAAGGCGCGGAACTCGTCTCGCGCGGCGAGACGCGCATATTGCTCGCGCAACTCCGGCAGGCTGGCGTCGCCGCCGCGCATGTCGCCGTACACATTGTCGCCCATATAGACGAAGAGCTGCGGCCGCTCCGCGGCGATGACATTGAGGATCGGAATCGGCTGCTCGGCCGTATGGCACGAGCCGAACGCGATCGTGCTCAGCACGGTCGACGCCGCCGGCAGCGCCGGCCCTTGCGGCGCGACCGGCAGATCGGCGATGCGCGCGCGATAGGCGTCGCGCAGCGCCAGAACCGGATCGATCGGCTCCGCCGGCGCCGGCGCGCTTGCAGCGCAGGACGCGAGCGCTAGCGCCGCCGCAACCGCCAACCATCTCCGCATGCCGATCTCCCCTTGCAGGCGGGCGCAGACTACAAGCGGATTGCGACGGCTGCGCAACAGCGCTGCGCTCACGAAAAGAACACGTTCCACATCAGCCGCCCGGGCACGAACGTGAACGCGCCCGCCACGATCAGCCCGCCCACAAAAAGCCCGGTCATGAAGCGCTTGTGGGCGTTGACGTTGCGGTTGCGGATAGCGCGCACGCCCAAAGGCAGCGCCACGATCACCCACCCCGTGATCAGATGGATGAAGCTGTAGGCGTCGCCATTGAGCCCGGTGATGAACAGGCTCGAGACGGCCGTCGTCGCCATCGCCGCCACCCACGCCCAGCCCAGCGTCTTGTGCATGCCGGTGCCCTTGCGACGGAACAGGATCACGAGGCCGATGAAGAACGCGGCCAGGGCGGACGCGATGTGAATCTGAACGGTGACCGGCTCAGCCAGGATCAGGCCGATATCGGGGGCGTGCAATTGAGCGCGACCCGCCACGCGCCGGATATCGTTTGCGAACGGCCACATGGCGAGCGTCAACACCGCCAGGATCGCCCCCCACATGATGAAGCGAAGCGCGCCTTTGGGGGGTGCTTTTTGCGCGGACATTGGGATACCTCCTCGTGACGATGAAGAGCCCCGCTTGCGCCGCCCTCGACGCTCTCGCCAGCGCGCCTTCGCGGCCGGCGCGCAGCCATGCGTGAACCGCAGGCGAACGCCGTTCACGATGCGCCAAACGCCGTGCGGCGCTGGGCGCGCAATCTCGCGATCACGGCGATTGCGGGCGCGTTTCTGGCCTTCACCGGCGCCTTCGGCAGCATGGCCGGGCCGCTGGGCCGACGGCTGACCTATGGGATACCGGTGATGATGGCTGGCGGCGTTCTCGGCGGCGTCGTTGCGGGTCTGACGGAGCAGGCGCCGCGGGCGCGCGACAATCCTTGGGTGCGCGGCGCCGCGATCACCTTTGGCGTGGCGATCCCGTCGTCAGCGTTCCTCTGGCTCTACACCGCCTGGTTCTTCGGCTTCCCCGCGCGCTGGTCCGACGCGCCCGGCTTCTTTCTCACCGTCCTGGCGGTGTCGGCGGCGATGACGGCGATCATGATCCTGGTCAATCGTCCGGGCGCGACGACGCATGCGGCGCCGCCCTCAAGCCCTGCTGCGCCGCGCTTCCTCGAGCGGCTGCCGCCGAAGCTGAAGGGCGCGGTCCTCTACGCGGTCGAGGCGGAGGATCATTATCTGCGGCTGCACACCTCGAAGGGGCAGGACCTGCTGCTGATGCGGCTGGCCGATGCGATCGGCGAACTGGAAGGCGTCGAAGGCGCGCAGACGCACCGCTCCTGGTGGGTGGCGCGCGCGGCCGTGCAGCAGGTCAAGCGGGACAATGGTCGCGTGTCCCTGATCCTGCCCGACGGCGCGGCCGCGCCCGTCAGCCGCCCGAACGTGCGGGCTTTGCGCGAGGCGGGCTGGATCTAGCGGGCGGCGCGCCAGGCGGCGTTCGATGCGCGCCACACGATGTGCGGCATGCCGGCGTGCAACGTCGCCGCGCCCGGCGTTTCGCCGAGACGACGCGCCACCGCCTGCGACCGCACATTGTCGACATGGATGAGGCTGACGACCTCGGGCAGGTCGAACGCCGCGAACGCCCAATCGCCGGCCGCGCGCGCCGCCTCGGTGGCGTAGCCGAACCCCCACGCCGCCGGCGTCAGCGCC
Source organism: uncultured Caulobacteraceae bacterium (assembly GCA_964568575.1). Lineage (GTDB taxonomy): Bacteria > Pseudomonadota > Alphaproteobacteria > Caulobacterales > Aquidulcibacteraceae > RI-43. Next base: position 12,975 of record CAZMRN010000006.1, on the reverse strand, counting down.
CAGCCGATCTCGAACCCGACCCACCCTTCCGGCGCCCATGGCCCGGCGCGGCCTAAAAAGGCGCCGGTGGCGCGCTCCTCGATCACGAACATGCCGTGGCCGCGCAGCGCCCAATGGCCGATGAAAGTCGCCATCGCGCGCCAGGCGGTTTGGCGATCCATCGGCTGCTGATTGACGGTCAGGAACCGCGCCGCGGCGGGATGCGCCATCATCGCGGCGAAAGGGTCGAAATCCCGCTCCATCCAGCCGCGCAGAGTGAGGCGCTCGGTCTGCAGGACGGGAACGGCCTCGAGCGCGAACATGGTCCCGCTACAGCCAAGCCGCGCGCAACGTCATGCGCCGGCGCTTTGCGCGCGCCAGTCCTCGCGCGTCTGGCCCCAGCACTGCACCGCGACATTGATCGGCGGGGGCAGCACCGCATCGCGCAAAGGCCGCGACCCCAAGCGGCGGGCGACGGCGATCGACGCAACGTTGCTCGGCTCGATGCAATGGATGACCTCGCGCCAGCCCAGATGATCGAACGCCCAATCGATCGCCGCACGCGCGCCCTCGGTCGCGTAGCCCTTGCCCTGCGCCGCCGCAGCCAGGCCCCAGCCGACCTCCGTTCCAGGCCAGCCGCCCTCCTCGCCGCCGGGCCGCCACGGCCCAAGCCGGCCGACCCACGATCCGGTTTGCTTCTCAAAAACGGAAAACATGCCGTAGCCAAGCAGCGCCCACGATCCTGCAAGCTGCGCCAGCATGCGCCACGCCGCATCGCGCGTTTGCGGACCGCCCAAGGTGCGCATCACGTCAGGATCGCCGTGCATCGCGGCGAAGGCCTCGAAATCCGCCTGCACCGGCGGACGCAGAATAAGCCTTTCGGTCTCGAGCGTCGGGCCCAAGCTCATGCGACGCTGGGATCGATCGCTTTGCACGCGTCGATCAGCCCGCGCACGGCGGCGACGGAATGGTCGAACATCGCGCGCTCCTGCGCATCGAGCTCGATCTCGATCACCTTCTCCACGCCGCCGGCGCCGATGACGGTGGGCACGCCGACATAGACATCGTTCAAACCGTATTCGCCGCTCAGGTGCGCCGCGCACGGCAACACGCGCTTCTTGTCGCGCAGATAGGATTTCGCCATCGCAATCGCGCTTTCGGCCGGCGCATAGAAGGCCGAGCCGGTCTTGAGCAGATTGACGACTT
>CAZMRN010000006.1:0-11673 GCA_964568575.1 uncultured Caulobacteraceae bacterium | reverse complement strand
GCCATGGCCGCCGAGCACGAAGGCTGTCACGTCTTCAACCGAAACGCCGAACTCCTCAGCCAGGAAGAAGCGGAAGCGCGCGCTGTCGAGCACGCCGGCCATGCCGCACACTTTGTGGTGCGGCAGTTTCGAAAACTGGCGGAACGCCCACACCATCGCATCGAGCGGATTGGTGACGACGATGACGAACGCGTTCGGCGCGTGTTGGGCGATGCCTTCGCCGGCCGCCTTCATGACTTTGAGATTGATGCCGAGGAGATCGTCGCGGCTCATGCCCGGCTTGCGCGGCACGCCGGCGGTGACGATGCACACATCGGCCCCGGCGACGCCGGCATAATCATTGGCGCCCTTGAGCGCGGAATCCTTGCCGAACACCGGCGACGCTTCCGCGATGTCGAGCGCCTTGCCCTGCGGCAAACCCTCGGCGATGTCGAACAGGACGACGTCGCCCAATTCTTCGCGCGCGGCGACATGCGCCAACGTGCCCCCGATCATGCCGGAACCGATGAGGGCGATTTTCGCGCGAGCCATGGGGGTGCGTCCTTGTTGGAAAACTGACGCGGCGGTCTAGCCGCCTCCCGGCGGCTGTGCAACGCGCCCCGCGCCGTTAGGGACGCGCGCTGCGTCCGGTCTCAGCGCCGCACGGCAAGCCTTGACCCTTCTTCTTTTGCGAGTCATTAGCAGAAGAGCGGAGGGACAAATGAGACGCATTCGCAAATGGGCGGCCCTGGCGGCGCTGGCCGCGTCGTCGGGAGGCTTGGCGTCTAAAGCCGCGGCGGAGGACTCCGCCGTCGCTGGCCCGCCTGCGCCCGCCCCGCAGGCGGAGATCATCGTCATCGGCGGGCGCAGCGATCTCCTCCGCATCCCAGGGTCTGGAGCGACCATTGAACAGGCCGATCTCGAACGCGCCCGGGTGCTCACGCTGAACGAGGCGCTGCGCCAGGTCGCGGGCGTCTATCCGCGCGACGAGGAAGGCCTGGGACTGCGGCCCAATATCGGCGTGCGCGGGCTCAACCCGACGCGCTCCACCAAGGTGCTGCTGCTGGAAGACGGCCTGCCGCTGACTTATGCGCCCTATGGCGACAACGCCACATACTCACATCCGCCTTTGCGTCGCTTCGAGCGCATCGAGGTGCTCAAGGGCGCGAGCCAGATTCGCTTCGGGCCCAACAGCGTCGGCGGCGTCGTGAACTATATCACGCCGCGCGCGCCGGAGGAGTTCGGCGGCGCGTTCATGGCGGCGCTCGGCGACAACGGCTATGCGGAACTTGACGCCTCGCTCGGCGGCGAGGCGTTCGGCGCGCGGCTGCTGGCGCACGTCAATTCCACGACCTTCGATGGCGTGCGCGCGAACCACGATCTCGATTTCAACGATGTCTATCTGAAGGCCGAACGCAGTTTCGCCGCCGCCCATGACGTAACCGTGCGCATCGGGTTTACGCGCGAAGACAGCCAGGTGAGCTATTCCGGACTCACCGAAGCGGAGTACGCCGCCGATCCCTACGGCAACCCGTTTCCCAATGATCGCTTCGAAACCGAGCGCTTCACCGCCTCGGCCACGCACGCCTGGGATTTGGGCGGCGGTTTCGATCTGCGCACATCGGCTTATACGCTCTGGTTCGATCGCGATTGGTGGCGCCAATCCTCCAACTCCGCCCAGCGGCCAAACGATTCCGCCGACCCCGCCTGCGGCGGCATGGCGAATCTGAACACGACCTGCGGCAATGAAGGCCGACTGCGCGAATACAACGCTTATGGCCTCGAGACCCGCCTCGCCTGGTCCGGCGCGCTATTTGGCGCCGACGCGGCGCTCGAAACGGGCGTGCGTTATCACACCGAACGGCAAAACCGCTTGCAGGCGAACGGATCCACCCCGAACGCGCGCAGCGGCGCGGTCGTGGAGTTCAATCGACGCTACGCCGACGCCTGGGCATGGCACGCGACAGCGACGCTTGATTACGGGCGGCTTGCGATCAGCCCCGGCGTGCGTTTCGAAACGATCGACTACGAGCGGCGGAACCTGCTCGCCGGCGCCGTCGGCCGCGCCGATCTGGAGGAAGTCATCCCGGGTCTCGGGATCACGTTCGATCTGCGCGACGATCTGGTGATCTATGGCGGCGTGCATCGCGGGTTTGCGCCGCCGCGCGCGGAGGACATCGTCACCAATGCGGGCGGGACCGTCGAGCTCGACGCCGAGCAAAGCGTCAATTACGAAATCGGCCTGCGCGGCGATCTGCGCCCGGGGCTGAGCTTCGACATCGCCGCATTCCGGATGGCGTTCGACAACCAGATCGTGCCGGCCTCGGTCGCAGGCGGCGTTGGGGCGACATTGACGAGCGCGGGCGAAACCTTGCATGCCGGCCTCGAGGCGAGCGTGCGCGGCTCGCTGCGGGACATGGGCGTCCTCTCCGGTGAGGATGATGTTTATTTCCGCGCCGCGGCGACCTATTTGCCGGACGCTTCTTTCGAAGGCGCGCGCTTCTCCAGCATCGCCGGCTTCGGAACCGTTTCGGTTTCCGGAAACCGTTTGCCCTATGCGCCCGAATGGATCGCCTCGGCGGCGATCGGCTACGCCCGCGGCGACTGGCTCACGCTGCAGGCCGAGGCGCAATTCACCGGCGAAATGTTCACCGATGATCTCAATACGGTCGCGCCCATCGCCAACGGCCAGCGCGGCCTGATCGACGACGTCGCGATCGTGAACCTGACGGCGAATTTCGCGCCGGGCGGCGGCGATACGGCGCTGTTCGTCACGGTGAAGAACGCCTTCGACGAGACCTACATCGTCGACCGCGCGCGCGGCATTCTGCCCGGCGCCCCGCGCCTGGCCCAAATCGGATTCAGCGCGAAGTTCTAGTCGGGGCCGATAAGCCCCCGATCTTGGCCTGAACGCGGCGTCGCCAGCCCCTTGCCAAGTCCTGCCGAACGAACGACATGGCGTTTGTCCGAACAAACGGCCATGCCTCTGCATCGGCTCAGGAAAACGATCTCCGCATGCACGATAAGACCCGACCAGACGCTCAGGACGCAGACGGATCGCAACGCGCCGCGCCAGGGCTGCCATGGTCGTGGCGGGACGTCCCAGGCTGCGACGGGGAGGTTCGGCTCGGCCGCCTAGAGCGCCCGAGCGGCGCGGTGCAGATCGCGCCCGGCGCCGGTTTCTCGATCGCCGTACGGATCAATCTGCTGATGCGGGAATTGCGCCCGGGCTTGGGCGAACAGAACCGGCTCAAGCAATGCGTTGCGCCGGACTATTTCGTCATCGTGCCGGCCGCCGCGCCGGTTACGCTGGCGGCGCACGCTGCGCAAGCCATCCTGCGCCTCGATATCGATGACGCGCGTCTGGCGCGCACTGGAATTGACCGCGACGCCTTGGAGCGCACCGCGGGGCAATTCTACGCCGACGGGTTCGTCGCGGGCTTGGTCGAACGGCTGAAGATCGACGCCGAGGCGACTCACGGCGAGCAGCTCAATGCGGCGCTGATCGACGCACTGCTCCACTCTCTCGCGGCGCATGCGAGCGCAACGCGCCAGGGACGCAAAAGCGGCGGCTTAACCGCCCGCCAATTGGCCATCCTGCGCGAACACATCGAGTCGCGCCTGCATTAGCCGCTGCGGAATGCGGACCTGGCGCGGCTGGTCGATCTTTCGCCGTTTCACTTCGCGCGCGCGTTCCGCAAATCCATGGGCGCGCCGCCGGCGCTTTGGATCAGGCTGCGCCGCATGACGGTGGCGCAGAAATTGTTGGAGGACGGATCGCTGACGGTGTCCGAAATCGCCGCCGCCGTCGGCTTCGAAAGCCCCGGCCGCTTCGCGCGCGCGTTTCGCGAAGCCGTGGGCCAGGGGCCGACGAGCTTCAGGCGCTCTCTGCAATCGGCTTGAAGCCGCCCGCGCGCCTCACGCCAGGCTGCGCACCTGGTCGGCGAGGTCGGTCCGCTCCCAGGAGAACCCGCCCTGATTGTCGGGCGTGCGTCCGAAATGGCCATAGGCGGCCGTGCGCGCATAAATCGGCCGATTAAGCCCAAGATGCGTGCGAATGGCGCGCGGGGTGCAGCCGCCGATCATTTCCGGCAGGGCGCGCTCCAACTTCGCGGGGTCGACTTCGCCGGTGCCGTGAAGATCGACATAAAAGGACAGCGGTTGCGCCACGCCGATGGCGTAGGAAATCTGGATCGTGCACTTCTTCGCGACGCCGGACGCGACGACGTTCTTCGCCAGATAGCGGCAGGCATAAGCCGCCGAGCGATCGACTTTCGTGGGATCCTTGCCGGAGAAGGCGCCGCCGCCGTGCGGCGCAGCCCCGCCATAGGTGTCGACGATGATCTTGCGGCCGGTGACGCCGGCGTCGCCGTCCGGCCCGCCGATCACGAAATTGCCGGTGGGGTTCACCAGCCATTCGGTGGCGTCATCGACGAAGCCGTCGGGGAACACGGCGCGCACGTGGGGCTCGATCAGCGTCTGCACCTCCTGGGGCGACAGGCCTTCGCGGTGCTGGTGCGAGATGAGGATTTTCAGCGCGCGCTTCGGGGCGCCGTTTTCGTACTGCACCGTCACTTGGCTTTTGGCGTCGGGCTCGAGGTCGTTGAGCGTGCCGTCGTGGCGCAGCTGGGCGAGGCGATGCAGGATGTTGTGCGAGTATTGCAGGGGGGCCGGCATGAATTCCGGCGTTTCGTCGGTGGCGTAACCGAACATAATGCCCTGGTCCCCGGCGCCTTCGTCCTTCTCGGCGCCCGCGTCGACGCCGCGGGCGATGTCGTCGGATTGGGCGTGGAGATGGCACTCGTAATGGGCGTTGGCCCAGTGGAAGCCCTTCTGGGCGTAGCCGATGTCCCGCACCGCCTGGCGGACTTTCGCCTCGAGTCCGGCGATCAGCCCACTGATGAGATCGTCATGGGCCCGCACCTCGCCGGCCAAGACGATGCGGTTCGTGGTGACGAGCGTCTCGCAGGCGACGCGCGCTTCGGGCTCGGCCCCGATGAAGGCGTCGACGACCGTGTCGGAAATGCGATCCGCAACTTTGTCGGGATGGCCCTCGGACACGCTTTCGCTGGTGAACACGTAAGATTGTCGCTGCACAGCCGCCCACTCCTCAAAACGTCCGCGCTTGGTAGCCATGGGCGGTTGCCGGCGCAATGCGACGACCCGGCAGTCGCGCTTATTCGTCCGTCGCCGCGTCCTCTTCGCCGAGGGCGCGCACCAGATCGAGCACCCGGCGCCGCAAGCGAAGGCTTTTGATTTGGGAGAACAGGGTGATGAGTTGGAGCCCCTCCGGCGTGGACAGGGTTTCATAGACGAAGGCGTCGCTTGGCTGCTCGGCGACGCCCGCCGCCGCGGCGCGGCTGGCGGGCAGGCCCTCGAAGAAATGCCCGACCGGCACGCTCAGCGATCCCGCGATGTCGAACAGCCGGCTCGCGGCGATCCTGTTCACGCCCTTCTCGTATTTCTGCACCTGCTGGAAGGTGACGCCAAGAAGTTCCGCAAGACGTTCCTGGCTCATCCCAAGCTCTAAGCGCCGAGTGCGCACGCGTTGCCCAATTCGACGGTCGACTTCGTTCGCTGTTCTTTCGTCGTTCATCAGGACCTATTGCCTCTACTTCACGATAGGCGCCAGAACCGAAGCGCCGTTAGTCCACCCGCAAGCGCCAATAAAAAGGCAACGCCCCATCTGGCAAATGGCGTTTGCGGCAAGGCGGGGGGCAGAGCAGCCTGGGCGGCGCCGCCCTGAGGGCCGACGGCGCGCACTAAACGGCCATTGGCGTCGGCGATGAACGACCATCCGCCGGACGCCGCGCGCGCCATCGGCAAACCCTCTTCGATCGCCCGATAGAGCGCCTGATTGGCGTGCTGCGCGGGGCCGGTTTCGCCCGCACCGGTCAGGTCACGTTCTTGAAACTTGAACCAGGCGTCATTGGAGATGGCGATGATCCAGCCGGGCCGTTCCGGGCCGCGCGGGATGAAATTCGGGAAAATCGCCTCATAGCAAATGGTGATTGCGGCGGGCGGCGCGTCCGGAATGAATACTCGCCCCGGAGGCCCTCCTGGCGTAAATCCCGCCCCAATGCGTTGCAGCGGCGCGATGTTCATTGCGCTGAACAGGGACCAAAGCGGAATGAACTCCCCAAAGGGAACGAGCCGGCTTTTGTCATAAATTTGGCCTAACCTTGCGGCGCCCAAGACGCCGTCGATCACCACGGCGGAGTTGTAATAGGTGGGCGCGCCCGCGCCGGGCGCGCGCCGCGTAAGGCCCACAACCACCGCCCGCTGGCCGAGCAATGCGCCCACCTCTTGCAGAAAATATGGATTCTCCAGCGCGAAGAAATTCACCGTCGGGATGGCGCCCTCCGGCCAGATCAGAATTTGCGCATCGGCGGCGTCGGCGGCCCCGCTGACCGCGGCGTAGCGGTCCAGGATGCGCCATTCTTGATCTGGCGCCTGCGCCCATTTGTCTCGCTGCGAGACGCCCGGATCGGCGACGCGAATGATCGGCGCATCGGCGGCCGGTTGGTTTGGCGACTCGCGCAACCGCGCTGCGCCCCCGCCCCACAATGCCCCGAGCATCAGCGCAGCGCCCGCCGCCGGCGCGAACCGCACCCAAAGTCGATGGTCCCGATCCGCGATCGCCGCCGGGGCCGCCATGACCAGCAGCGTCAGCGCCGTCAGCCCGTCGATCCCGATGATCGAGGCGACCTGTGAAATCTCGTCGCCGGCGGGCCAGAGATAGCCGGGCTGATTCCAGGGCAAGCCGCCGAACAGGCGCTCTCGCGCCATCTCGGCGAGCCAGAAGCACAAGGCGAACCACGCGATGCGCCGTGGCCCGCCCGTCCAGAAGCGCACCGCCGCCGCGCCGGCGACGCCCCAGAAAACCGCCAAGCCCGCCGCCAACGTGACCAGCCCCGCCAAGCCAAGCCCGACGCCGAAGCTCGCAGAATCGACCTCGAACGCGGCGGGCAGCCAGCGCATGCCGATCAGGAAATAGCCGAACGCGAACCACCAGCCCGCCGCGAAGCCCGCGCGCAGCCGGTGCGCGCGACCGGCGGCGCCGTCGAGCAGCCAAACCAGGATGACGATCCCCGCCGCCATCGCCGGCGCGAAGTGAAACGGAGCAAGCGCGACCGTGGCGACGGCGCCGGCGCCGAAGGCGAGCGCATAGCGCACCCAAGCAGGCTGACGCGCCAGGCGCGCTGGGAGGCTTTCGGACGCCGGCGATTCCGGTCCCGTCATGCGTACGGCCTCCATCGTCGAAGAGTCCGTCGCGCGCGCCGGCGCGACGGATTCAGGGATCCGGCGACGACGCGCCGGCGTCGCCTTTTGCGCTATCCGTCGGCGCGCGCAAAGCGACCTTGACCCGCAGACGACGCACGCGCCGCGGGTCGGCGTCGATCACTTCGATATCGAACCCGGCCGGATGGTGCAAAATCTCGCCGCGCTGCGGCACGCGCCCGGCGAGCGCCATGGCCATGCCGGCGGCCGTATCGAACTCGTCTTCGTGATCCGGCAAATCGAGCGATGCGACCCCGAGCGCTGCGGCGAGATGGGCGATATCGGCGCGTCCATCGGCCTCCACCGCGCCCGCGCGCGTCTGAATATAGTTCGCCGCCTCGTCATGCTCGTCGTCGATCTGGCCGACGATCTGTTCGACGAGGTCCTCCATCGACACCAAGCCGTGCGTGCCGCCGTATTCGTCGATCACCAAGGCCAGATGGATGCGGCTCGATTGCATTTTAAGGAACAGCGTCGACAAGCCCATCGATTGCGGCACGCACAGAATGTCGCGCTTGATGCGCGGCAGCAGGCGATCGCTGAATTTCGCGCTCGCAGCGCCGGTTTCGTCCGGCGCAAGCAAGGCCATGACGTCGCGCACGTGCACGAAACCGGCGGGATCGTCGAGCGTTTCGCGGTAGATCGGCAGCCGCGAATGCTGGCTGTCGGAAAAAATGCGCGCGGTTTCCCCAAGCGTCGCGTTGGCCTCGACCGCCACGATCGCGGCGCGCGGCTGCATGACATCCTCGACCCGCAAGGTGTCGAAGCGCGCCGCCTTGAGGATCATGTCCTTTTGTGCGCCATCGATGACGTCGCCGCGCTCTTCCCGCTCCCGCAGCGCGGTTTCGACCGCATCGGCCGCACCGCCGCGCACGCGGCGGATCAAGCGTCGAAACAAGCTTGGTTTCGTGCGCTCTTGCAGTTCGATCGTACTGTTTGCGTCTGCCATGACGGTGGATGCGTCCCTAAGCTTGATCGCGGTACGGATTGGGGTATCCGAGCGCACGCAAAATCTCTGTCTCGCGCGCTTCCATGCGGGCGGCGGCGTCGTCGCGATCGTGGTCGTAACTCAAGAGATGCAGGAAGCCATGCACGAGCAGATGCGCGACGTGCGCATCGAAGGCTTTTTCCTGCGCCATGGCTTCCGCACGCACGGTCTCGAAAGCCATGGCGATATCGCCCAAGAATCCATCGCCGTTTTGCGCTGCGGGAAACGAGAGCACATTGGTGGCTTGATCTTTACCCCGCCAATCGCGATTGAGCTGCCGCAGCATCGCATCGTCCGACAGCATCGCCACGACTGATCCCTGCGCCTGCTCCATGTCGGCGGCGGCCTGCAGCACCCGTGCGCAGAACGACGCCGCGTCGGGCAAATGAGACCAATCCCCGCCCGAGACGATGATCTCAATCTCCATCGGCTCAGTCGCCATCGCCGCCCCCGTCGCGCGCGACGCCGTCGGCGCGGTCGTAGGCTTCGATGATTCGTGCGACGAGCCGATGGCGCACCACATCCTGCGCCGCAAACCGGATGATCTCAACGCCGTCAAGCCCGTCGAGGATCGCCAATGCGTGCGCCAGCCCCGAAGGCGTGCGACGGTCGAGATCGGATTGGCTGGGATCGCCGGTGACCACCATGCGCGAGCCTTCGCCCAGGCGCGTCAGCACCATCCGCATTTGCGGCGCGGTGGCGTTTTGCGCTTCATCGACGATGACGAACGCATTGGTGAGGGTGCGGCCGCGCATGAAGGCGAGCGGCGCAACCTCGATTTGCCGGCGCTGCCGGCGATTGTTGAGATCCGCCTCGCCCATCTGAAACCGGAACGCGTCCCAGATCGGCTGCAAATAGGGATCGACCTTCTCGGCCAGATCGCCCGGCAGATAGCCGAGCCGCTCCCCAGCCTCGACCGCAGGCCGCGTGACCACGATGCGGTCGATGCGTTCGGCTTTCAGCGCCTCCACCGCCGCCGCGACCGCAAGGAACGTTTTTCCCGTGCCGGCGGGGCCCACGCCGAAGACCAAGTCGAGCGCTTCGTCGCGCATCGCTTCGACATAGTGCAACTGGCGCGGCGTGCGGATCGTGAGGCCGCCCAATTGCGGCAGCTGCACCGGCGCGCGGCCGTCGCTGGTTTCGGAGAAGGCGATGGCGGCCTGCACGTCGCCTTCGCGCACTTTGCCCTTTTTCGCTGCGAGATCCTTCAGCGACTCAAGCACGCGAACGGCGCGTTCGAGATCGGCCTGGGCGTCTTCGCGCGCGCGCAGGCGCACCGCGCCGCCCTCGCCTTCGGCCAAGACCGTGTAGGCCGGCGCGCGCCGCGCTGCGCCCTGCATGCGGAACGCCTCCTGCACCTGCGCGAGGTGGCGACCATACGGGCCCATCACGGTCTGGGCCTGGGCGTTGTCGGCGAACGCGACGACATGCAGCAGCGGATGGGACGACGACGCCGTCATTAGATCGCGGCGCCTTCCTCGCGCGCGGTGAGGCTGTTTTGCGACGCGGCGATTACCCGAACGCGCGCCAGCGCGCCGATGCGCGCCGGATCGCCGTCGAAATGCACCGCCTGCAGATAGGGCGACCGGCCTTGCACTTGGCCGGGCTTGCGCCCGGAACGACTGATCAGCACCTCGATGTCGGCGCCCACGAACGCTGCGTTGAAGGCGCGCTGCTGTTCGGCCAGCAGCGCTTGCAGCTGCGCCAGACGTGCGCTCATCACGTCGGGCGCGACGGCGCCATGCATGGCCGCCGCCGGCGTTCCCGGCCTCGGCGAGTATTTGAACGAATACGCCTGGGCGAAGCCCACGGCGCGGACCAGCGCGAGCGTGTTTCCGAAATCCGCGTCGCGCTCGCCAGGGAAGCCCACGATGACGTCCGTCGAAAACGCGATGTCAGGCCGCGCCGCGCGCAACTTTTCCACGATGCGCAAATAATCCGCAGCCGTATGGCGGCGATTCATCGCCTTCAGGATTCGATCCGATCCTGATTGAACCGGCAAATGCAGAAACGGCATCAGCTTGGGCTCTTCGCCGTGCAGCGCGATCAGATCGTCATCCATTTCGAGCGGATGGGATGTCGTGTAGCGAATGCGCTCGACGCCGGGGATCGCGGCGGCGGCGCGGATAAGATCGGCGAGGCGCGCGTCGCCGCTTTCGCCGGCGCCATGATAGGCGTTGACGTTTTGGCCGATGAACGTGATCTCGCGCACGCCCTGCGCCGCGAGCGCACGCGTTTCGCGCAATACATCCTCCAGCGGTCGCGAGTATTCGCCGCCGCGCGTATAGGGCACCACGCAAAAGGTGCAGAACTTGTCGCAGCCCTCCTGAACCGACACGAACGCCGAGACGCCGTCGGCGACGCGCTCGGGCAACGCGTCGAACTTCTCCTCGGGCGTGAAATCGGCGATCAGGCGTTCGCCGCGCGCCCGCGCCGCGCGCGCGATCAATTCCGGCAGGCGATGATAGGATTGCGGCCCCACGGCGAGATCGACGTCGCCGGCGCGCGCCATGATCTCTTCGCCCTGCGCCTGGGCGACGCAGCCGGCGACGACGATGGTCATGTCCTGCCCCGCCGCGCGGCGGTTCTGCTTATGCGCCCGCAGCCGCCCGACTTCGGAATACACCTTCTCGGTCGCCTTCTCGCGGATGTGGCAGGTATTGAGAATGACGAGATCGGCGTCCGCCGGCGCGTCGACGCGCGCATAACCGAGCGGCGCCAGCACGTCGCGCATGCGCTCGGTATCGTAGACGTTCATCTGGCAGCCATAGGTCTCGATATAGAGACCCTTGCGAGCGCCCTGCGGGCTGGACGACGACGTGCTCATTCACCTTGCTCGTCCCGCCCGCCATCGGGGGGACGCCCTCATGCGCCAAAGACTGTCCATAGCAGGTTGGCGGCGTAGCCGGTAGCGGCCCCTTACGAGCCCTTTTCCGGTCCTGCGGCGCGCGGCGTGCCGTATAGTTCGAGCCGGTGATCGACCAGATCGTAGCCGAGCCGGCGCGCGATTTCGCGCTGCAGGCGTTCGATCTCGGGATCGACGAACTCGATCACGGCGCCGGTCTTCATGTCGATCAAGTGATCGTGATGCTGGTCGGTGTGCTCTTCATAGCGCGAGCGCCCGTCGCGGAAATCGTGCCGCTCGAGAATGCCCGCCTCTTCGAACAGGCGCACGGTGCGATAGACGGTGGCGATCGAAATGCGGGCGTCGATGGCGGCGGCGCGGCGGTGCAATTCCTCGACATCCGGATGGTCTTTGGCGGCGGCCAGCACGCGGGCGATGACGCGCCGCTGATCGGTCATCCGCATGCCTTTGTCGATGCAGAGCTTCTCGATCCGATCCATACCAGCATCCTTTCCCGCACCGCGGTTAGACCGCGCCGCGGCGGGTTGTCTAGCGCGCGCCGGGCGGCGCAACCGGCGCG
>CAZMRN010000005.1:0-26978 GCA_964568575.1 uncultured Caulobacteraceae bacterium | reverse complement strand
TCGTTACCAGCGTCGCTTCCGCCAGCGAGCCGTCCCGCAGGGCGTCCCAGAGGTCACGCGCCACGCTTTCGGGCTGCCGGCGGATGCCGGGATTGGCCTCACCGGCCGCCGTCCCGACATTGCCGCTGCACGCGCGCGGGTCGAAGCCATGGCGCGGCGCATCGATGTTGCGCGCGCCGACTTCTATCCGAACGTGAATCTGGTTGCGCTGGTCGGGCTGCAGTCGGTCGGCCTGGACGCGCTCTCGTCCGCCAGGTCGCGCTTTGGACAAGCGGGGCCGGCGATCAGCCTGCCGATCTTCAGCGCCGGTCGTCTGGAAAGCGCCTATCGCGGCGCCGGCGCACGCTACGACGAAGCCGTCGGTCTCTACAATCAAACGCTTGTCTACGCGCTGCGTGATGTCGCCGACGTACTGTCCGATCAGAGAGCGCTCAGCGCGCAGCTCGTCGCCTCGCGTGAAGGCGTTGCTGCCGCGGAAGACGCCTATCGCGTCGCGCGCAACCGCTATGAACAGGGCCTATCGACCTACATCGACGTGCTCACCATCGAAAACCGCCTGGTCGAGCAACGGCTTCATCTGACTCGACTCGAATCCAGAGCTTTCACCCACGACGTCGCGCTCGTGCGCGCGCTCGGCGGCGGCTTCCAATCCTGAAGGAGAAACACCCATGTCTGAAGCACTTGATCTTCTCGAACGTAACGATCAGTCCGGCGGCGCTGAGCCGTACGAGTCAGCGCCCGAAGGCCACAGTGAGCCAGCGGCGCCGACTAAACTCGCCACATCGCGGCGAAAGTCGCTGTTCATTGGTTTGGCGGCGGTGATCGCCGTGGCCGGTGCCGGCGCCTATGCCTATGACGCGCTTGTCGCCTCGCGGCACGTCACCACCGATAACGCGTATGTCGGCGCCGATGTCGCACAGGTGACGCCCCTGATCGGCGGGCCTGTGCGGGAAGTCTTGGTCCAGGACACACAAAACGTGCGCCGCGGCGATGTGCTTGTGCGTCTCGACGACACGGACGTGCGGTTGGCGCTCGCAAGCGCGGAGGCGCGCCTCGCCGCCGCCGAAGCCGACAAGCAAAGGGCGCAGATCGATCTGCGCCGGCGCGACGCTCTGGGTGCGTCGGGATCGGTGTCTCAGGATGAACTAACTGCCGCACGCAACGCCCTCAATGTGGCGAATGCGAACCTGCGCATGGCCAGGGCCGCGCGCGACCAGGCTCGGGTCGATCTGGATCGTACAATCATCCGCGCACCGGTCGATGGCGTGATCTCGCGCCGCCAGGTGCAGGTTGGTCAACGTGTGCAGCCGGGCGCCATGCTGATGGTCGTGACGCCGATCCAGGACGTCTATGTCGACGCCAACTTCAAGGAATCGCAGCTCTCGCGCGTGCGCCCCGGCCAGCCGGTGACGCTTGTCTCGGAGCTTTACGGCGAAGAGGTCGAGTACGAAGGTCGCGTCGTCGGATTCTCCGGCGGGACCGGCGCCGCATTTGCCCTCGTGCCGGCGCAGAACGCCACGGGCAACTGGATCAGAGTGGTGCAGCGCCTGCCGGTGCGCATCGCGCTCAATCCTGATCAGCTTGCCGAGCACCCGCTGCGCGTCGGGCTCTCGATGGAAGTCGATATCGACGTCTCCAACACGCGGGAATAACATCCATGTCGCTCACAGCAACGGCGCGTCTCGCGCCTGAACCGGCTGCGCCGTTGACTGGCGCCATGCTGATCATCGCCGCCGTCGCCATCGGCCTTGGCAATTTTCTGGTGGTCCTGGACACAACGATCGCCAACGTCTCGGTGCCGACCATCGCCGGCGCGCTTGGCGTTTCGTCCTCGCAAGGCACGTGGGTCATCACGTCCTATGCGGTCGCTGAAGCCATCACCGTTCCATTGACGGGTTGGCTGGCGAACCGCTTCGGCGCGCAGCGCGTGTTCATTGCCTGCTATCTCAGTTTCGCCGTCCTCTCGCTGCTTTGCGGACTCGCCGGCTCGCTCGGCGCGCTGATCGGCGGACGCGTGCTGCTGGGCCTGGTCGGTGGTCCGATCATGCCGCTTTCGCAGATGTTGCTGTTGCGCATCTTCCCGAAAGAGAAGGCGACGCTTGCAACTGTCATCTGGGCGATGACCACGCTTGTTGGCCCGGTCGCCGGTCCCATCCTTGGCGGCATCATTTGCGACAGCATCGGCTGGGAATGGATTTTCTTCATCAAGGTACCGATCGCAGCCGCAGGTGGATTGACCGTGTTCTTCCTACTGCGCGGACAAGCCGATCCAACGATGCGCGCCACGATCGACAAGATCGGCTTGCTCATGCTCGTTATATGGGTCGCCGCCTTGCAGATCATGCTCGACGAAGGCCGCAATCACGACTGGTTCAACTCCGAAGAAATCCGCATTCTCGGCATCATCGCAGCGATCGGTTTCGCCGCCTTCATCATCTGGGAGCTGACCGAGAAGAATCCGATTGTCGATCTGCGCATCTTCCGGCATCGCGGCTTCACCGCCGCGGCGACGACTTACGCCGTGGGTTTCGGCGCCTTCTTCGCCAGCATCGTCATCCTGCCGCTCTGGCTGCAGACCAATATGGGCTACACGGCGACGTGGGCCGGTTACGCCACCGGCATCATGGGAATCCTCGCAATCTTCTCCTCGCCGCTCGTGGGGAAGGCTGTCGAGAAGATCGACGCCCGGCTCATCATCTCGCTCGGTATTGTGGGCCTCGGCCTCATCATGGTCTGGCGCATGGGCTTCAATGCCGACGTCACCTTCCTTCAGATGGCGATCCCAACGCTCATCACCGGCGTGTTCATGGTCATGTTCTTCGTTCCGGTGACGGGCCTCGCCATGGCGAGCGTCGATCCCGCCGAGCAGGCAAACGCGGCAGGCATGTCAAACTTCATGCGCACGCTCGCCGGCGCGTTCGCGACCTCGCTCGTGCAGACCGGCTGGTCGAACGCCATGCGCGAGAACCAGACAGAACTCGCAGGCGCGATGCGCAACGATCATGCGGCGCTGGACGCGCTCACCGGCGCTGGCGTTCCGTCTGACTTGGCTACAGCTGGCCTCACCGGCATCGTTGAGCACCAGAGTGTGATGCTGGCGACGCTCAACATGTTCGCGGTGATCGCGGTCTGCTTCTTTTTCGCCGCGATGATCATCTGGCTCGCGCCGAAGCCGAAGGGGCCGATCGACACCAGCGCGGCGCACTGAGCCAAGCACATCAAGCAATCTAAACAATGGAAGGTCGAATTATGTCTATCTTCGACATGCTGGAGGTCGTCGTGCGCTACGCCGCCCATCCCGCTGAAGTCGCCCCACTAGGGCGCCAACCCGCAGACAGCGCTTGCGACATCATCGACGAGACTGGCGCGCCAATGTTTTCCGACGGTGACGGCGCGAACCGCGACCAAGTCTCGGTGGAGTATGGATCGCGCGATGTGGCGGTGTTGCTCGCCCGCGATCACGGCGCCGGCCTGATTGTGGTTCGCGTTCAAGTGGCGGAGACGGCGGCCGCCAAGTCTGCAGCTGCCGAGGGAGTGTCCTAGGATGCATGGCGGCAAGAGATTGGCGCGCACGGCCTCTGCAGCAGCGCTGTGCCTCTGCCTTACATCGCCAGCCTTCGCGCAAGAGGGGGAGGGCTTCCTTAATCTCACAATCGAGCCGGGGGCGCACTCCAATGCGCAACGCGACTATGCCGAAATCGAGATCGCGCCATGGAGGGATGAGGATGTCGACAGGTTCTCTGCTGTCGCTCAAGCAAGAGAATGCTTGTGCGCATCCTCCGCAGCGTTCGGTGAGCCCACGTCCGGGGCGATCTCGATCACCATCGAGAATGATGTCTTCACCGGCTCGGACGACGCCTATTCCAACGGCGTCGGGCTGACCTGGACCAGCCGGAACGTCGCTTCGCTTTCACATGACAATCCGGCGCGGAGGTGGGCCAGGGCATGGTCGTTTCTGCCGGGCGTATCGGGGCACCAGGTCGAGCGCTACGTCTCGATGACGCTAGCACAAGAGATTCACACGCCTGACGACATCACGTTGGAGTCACCGCCGCTGGATGACAGGCCCTATGCAGGCATCCTCTATCTGGACAGCGTCGTTTATCGACAATCCCCGACCATGAATGATGCCTGGACGCTGCGCCTAGGCGTTGTTGGCCCGGCTTCGCAAGCCGACGACACGCAGACCTGGTTTCACAACGTCATCGGCGCCGATGAACCACGCGGCTGGGACACGCAGCTACCGAACGAAGCCATCTTCAATGTCGGGTACACTGCAACTTTTGCCGGTCCCGCTGGCGAGGTCTCCGACCAACTCGGTTGGCGCCTCACCCCCATGATTACGGCTGAGGCTGGGACGTACGCCACGCTCGTGGGCGCGGGCGCAATGTTCGAGTTCGGCTACAACATGCCGGAGTCGGCGCATGCGGTTAGCTCACTGCGCAACGGCCTTAACGCCGCAAGCGTCGTCGGCTGGCGCGCGCATGAACGAGAACTTTCCATCGTCGGCAACATCGGCGTTGCAGGATACTCAGTCGCTCGTTTTCTGCCCCTCGACGGCACCTATTTCAGGGAGAGCCATTCGGTGGATTACGACCGCACAGTCCCCGTCGTGAGCGCGGGCGCGACTGTTCGCTACGGGGACTACGCGCTTAACTTCAATCTGGCGTTCAGCGAGAGCAGCATCAACGGTCACGAGGACACGGTCGAATTCGGTGCCCTCACATTGTCGAGACGGTTCTAAGCCATCTCAAGACCGGCGGGCGGTGTTCTCGAACGGACGGGCACAATCTGGGCACACGCAGTTGGAAAATGAGTAGGAAATCGAGTGCGCGCGCTTGCTCAACTCATTGAAATGCATGCACTTGGGCGGTTGATCCGTCCAAAAAGCATTGGACCGACTGCGTACCATAAAAGACCATTAAAACAGCATGTTAGATCGCAAGTTTTGTATTGCGCCTTTGATGGATTGGACTAGGAAGGCTTGATTTATAAGGCCTTTTAAGTGGTCGTGTGCACTCTGTGTTCGGTCCCGAAAGAAGATCGCCTTTCACGATCTTGATTGTGTGCATTCATTGCGATGCGAGAAGTCCGGGAAGATCGGTGATCTGCAAGGTGGAGCGCCAGAGTGAAGGATCACTCTGGCATCTCGTCTCCCTCCAGAGGCGCTCGATCAGGAACCAATGCCAAAACCGCTGCAGCGCTTGCAGGATTGGCGCGACCAATGCGCTGACGCACGTGACGCAGCGCCTTTAGTTCGCCGATGCGTTCAGCGATGAGCGTCGACAGGAATTGATTGATGGACACGCCTTGCGCATCGGCCATTTCGCGCGCGTCCTCCATCAGCGTTTCCGGTAGGCGGAGAGGGTAGTTGCTCATGATCCTTCTCTCCTCAATTTGGCGACAAGCTCGCCGGGCTTCACCACTTTCAATCCGTAGGTCGCTTCAACGGACGAGAAGTCTCGGACGCTGGTGGTGACAATCGCGCCCGCCTGCGCCTGCAAAGCGCACTCAAGAACAAGATCGTCGCCGGGATCGGGAAGCGCGGGCCTTTGCCGAAACCGGATTGGCTGTACGAGCTTCGCGGTCGCAAGCAAGGCGTCGAGCACGGCGTCAATCTGATCCGCCTCAGCCCAACTTCGCACCAGGCTTTCCGGTCGAAACAGCACGTCCTCGTATTCAATCGCCAACGCCACCGAGACCGCGATCTCCAACTGGCCGTTCAGGGCTCGGTCGAGGAGCCAGAACGAGGCGCCGCGTCTGGAGAAGAGGCCTGAAACGAGGACGTTCGAATCGAGCACATACATGACGTCATATATGACGTCATTCCGCAAAAGTCAACGGCGCCCCTCGTTGGGGTCTTGCTGGCGGGACTGCGGCGGCTGAGCGGCCAGCTCCAAGTGCGAAGTTCAGGGCCGCGTAACCGCAGCCATGAGGTTGGCCAGATCTTCGTTTCCCTCCGATCGCAAACCCGCGATCGCGCCCTCCCGATCAATCGGGGCACCTTGCGCTGGTCCAGCTTCCACGATCCTTTCAGCGAGGCGATATCGATCCGGATGCCGACGATCGCGTTGGCGAGATTCTTGATGAAGTCCGCTGGCGCATCTCCTGTACCAATCGGCATAGTGTCCACGCGGCGCGCAGCGCGAATTTTGAAGCGTAGAGCGATCAATAGAGGGCAGCTTCGCGGAGAGCCAGACTCACTCCCGCAGTTCACCTCGACGGCCGCGGCGAGAGCCAGCGCTAACCTCCCAAGGGCGCGGCGAGTTCGCCGATCACTTCTCCCACCATCGCGCGCAGCCAGCGGTGCGCTGGGTCGTGTCGGTAGCGGACGTGCCACGCGACTTCGACCGGGAAGGTGCCGAGATCTACAGGCGCGGGTAGGATGCGCAGCCGTGGATCGCGCGCCAGCCGGCGGCAGATCAGGCGCGGAAGAGTGGCGACATAATCAGTGACCGCAATCATCTCGGCGACGGCGAAGAAGTTGGTCACGGACAGCGCCACGTCGCGCCTCAGATTTCGCTGAGCCAGCGCCTGGAACAGTCCGGCGCGCATCCGACCAGGCGGCACAACATTGACGTGGCGCATGCTTTCGAACTGCTCGCGCGTCATGGCCTCGCCAATGTCCGGATGCTCGGCGCGCACCACGCAGTCTAGGCCTTCGTCCATGAGGTGCTGGACGACGAGGTTGTCTGGCGGCTCGGTGATCCGGCCCAGCACCATCGCGGTCGTTCCGGACACGACGCCGGTTTCGGTCAGATCATTGCCATAGGGCGTCAATCGCAACTTGACGCGCGGCGCCACCTCCGCCAGCCGCGCCACCAGCGCCGGCACGATGACGAACTCCACATAGCCATTTGGCGCGATGGTGAAGAGACGCTCAGCGCTGGTGGGATCGAAGTCTTGCTGCCCCAACACCGCGTCGTCGAGGCTCGCCAGTGCGTCGGCGATTTGCGGCGCAAGATCGAGCGCGAGCGGCGTGGGCTGGATGCCGTAGCGCTCGCGAACGAAAAGTTGGTCGTTCAGCATCAGCCGTAGTCTCGCCAGCGCATTGGAGAGGGCCGGCTGCGTCATGCCGAGCCGCTCTGCCGCACGCGTGACGCTACGGTCCTCCATCAGCGCCACGAAGATCGGCAGCAGGTTTAGATCGTATCGCATGAAGTATGTTGTAAGCGATATATCTCATATTCAAGAAATAAACTAAAGAAATGATAGGGGCGGGCGTATCTCCTGGCCGTCCGGAATGCGGACGAGATCGAAAGACAGGAGGTTTCCATGACCAAGGGTAAGGTTCTGCTGATCGGCTCCAACGCGACCCGCATCGAGGTGCAGGGCAACAAGTGGGGCGCGACTGGCCAATATCTCAACGAAACGGTCGTGCCGGCGATGGCGCTTGAAGCCGCCGGCTATGAAGTGGTGCTCGCCACCCCGAATGGCGGCAAGCCGATCATTGACGCCGCGTCGGACGCCCCGGCGCACTTCGAAAACGACGAAGCCGCTTATCGGGCCGCTCGCGACTATTACGACAACAGCCCGGCCATGAATGCGCCGCGCACGCTGCGCTCGGTGATCGATGGCGGGCTTGATCAGTTCGCCGGCGTCTTCTTCCCGGGCGGTCAGGCGCCCGTGGTTGACCTGATGCAGGATGCGGAAGTTGGCGAAATCCTGCGTCACTTCCATGAGACGGCCAAACCGACGGCGCTGCTTTGCCACGGCCCAATCGCGCTTGCTGCGGCGATGGATGATCCGCGTGCGTTCCGCGCTGCGCTGATCGCCGGGGCCGACGACAAGGCGCGCGAATGGGCGAAGAGCTGGCCTTACGCCGGCTATCGCATGACGATCTTCTCTGCGACCGAGGAGAAGGTGGTCGAGGACCACATCCTCCATGCCAAGATGTATTTCGACATGCCTCATGCGCTGACCGCCGCTGGCGGCAAGGTCGAGACGACATCCGTCGATTTCGAGCCCAACGTTATCGTCGATCGTGAACTGATCACGGGGCAGAATCCGCGCTCCGATCATCCGCTCGCCAAGGCCCTCGTCGACGCACTCGATGCTCGTCAGGCGGCATGAGAACGAGAAGTACAGGCGGGGCGCTGCGCAGGCGCTCCGCCCTCTCTCTCCAACAGCTTCAGCCTAGGATGACCACCATGACAAACCATATAAAAATCGTTGCAGTGCTGACTGCTCGCCAAGGCAAGGCCGAGGCGCTCCGCAGTTTGCTCGACAGCATGGTCGCCCCGTCCCGCGCTGAACCGGGCAACCTGCGCTACGACCTGTGGGCCGATCCGGCGCAGCCGGGCCGTTATGTGCTCGACGAGTTGTACAACAATGCCGACGCGGTCGCCGCGCACCGGGCAAGCCCGCACTTTCAGGCCTATCTGGCCTCCATCAATACCCTCGCGGAGCGGACTGCATACACGCTTGATCCGGTTGCGGTCGCCTGAACCCCGCAAACATCAAATACAAAGGAACGACACCATGGCGCTCAAAGACATACTTCCGTCCCGGCTTGGCTTCGGCGCCGCGCCGCTCGGCAACATGTTTCGCGCGATCCCCGAAGATGAAGCGCTGGCGACCGTCGAAGCCGCGTGGAACAACGGCATCCGCTATTTCGACAACGCACCCTTCTACGGCGCCGGCCTCGCTGAAATCCGCATAGGCGAAGCGCTTAAGTCCAAACCGCGCGACGCGTATGTGATCAGCACCAAGGTCGGCCGTATCGTGCTCGACGAGATCGAACAGGCGCCGCGCGACAATGGCGAGAAGGGCGATGTGTTCGCCCATGGTCGGCCCAACAAAGTGATCAACGACTATTCGTACGATGCGACGCTGCGTTCTATCGACGACAGTCTGAAGCGCCTGCAGACGAACCGTATCGACATCGTCTGGGTTCATGACGTGGCGCAAGACTTCTATGGCGACGAATGGCTCGCCAAATTCGAGGAAGCGCGCACCGGCGCGTTCAAAGCGCTCGACCGCCTGCGAGACGAAGGCGTCATCAAGGCGTGGGGGCTCGGCGTGAACCGGGTCGAGGCGGTCGAACTGCTGCTCGATCTCAATGGACCACGGCCGGACGGCGCGCTGCTCGCGGGGCGCTACACGCTGCTTGATCACGACCGCGCCCTTCAGCGGCTGATGCCAAAGGTCGCGCAGCGCGGTCTCGGCATGGTCGTTGGCGGTCCCTACAGCTCGGGCGCGCTCGTCGGCGGACCGAACTTTGAATATGCGCCTGCGACGCCGGAAATCCTCGCCAAGGTCGCCGCGATCAAGGCGATCGCCGATCGCTTCGGCGTCAGCATGAAGGCGGCAGGGCTGCAATTCTCGTTGGCCAATCCGGCGGTGGCGGCCGTCATTCCCGGCGCAAGCCGGCCGCAACGCATTGCGGAAGACACGGCCGCGCTGAACGAGGCGATCCCCGCTGATTTCTGGAAGGCGCTGCGCGAAGCGGGGCTCGTCAACGCGGCGGTGCCGTTGCCGCTTTGATCGTTCCATCGCCCGACACGCCACATGCCCAGAACATGAGGCGTGTCGGGCAGATAGGTTTCGGATGGCTTGCCGCGTCCAATGCAAATCCTCGTGCACTGCGTGTGCACGAAGGAGGCGAACGAGACCTCGCGGAAAGTGGAAAACCCAGCTAAATCAGCGTCAGAACTATCATGCGTCCTATTCCGCATTGGACGCACTGGCTGCGAAAAAGATCAACAAAATGAAACAATTAGATCGCCGTTTTTGCACGGCCCCGCTGATGGATGGCCCAGAGAGAGTCCAACTTTCAATCATTTAGAGGCGCTCGGGCACACGGCTGGCACACGCGAAAATCATTAATGATTGGACGGATTGAGCGGTGCGCGCGTCGCCCGCTCACACTCGGTGCAGGTGATTAATGAGGCTCGCGCAGTAGCCGACGATGTTAAGCGCTGGGCCGGGCATGCTCACCATCTCGGAGCCATGTGCGATCTCATTTCGGATTTGGACGAGCAGCATCTTGAGCCCGTCAAGTTGCTGCTGGTCATGGGGTGGTTGACCAGGGTGCAGTTGGATGCCGTCGAAGTCGCCGTCAGCGATGCATTTTTCTAGGCAGGCCTTGAGGCTGCCGAACCTTTTATCGGGGTATCGAGCCTTCAAGTGACTAGAGAGCGCGAGTTCAAGGGCGCCGCAGGCTTGCGCCTGGGCAAGCGTCGTTAGCTCGTAGGCGAACCAAGCGTAGAGATAGGCGCAGCGCGCGCGCTCGAACGCAGTTCTAACGTTCTGCGGCACAGCGGCGTTCAGCCGGATGACATCAATGCCGCCGTGGTGGTCCACCAGCGTCATCGGCTGGAAGTCAGGGAACTTCAGAAACGAACAGAAGCGCGCATCGGGCTCAAGGATGGCATCGATAGGTTTCGGCATGGCCCAGGTTTTCTGTTTCAGGAGGGGGTTGCGGAGCTGCGTCGCAGCGTGCGCAACGCCGATTGAGCAGTACCGGCATTGTGCAAGATGCGCAGACGATCGCCATGGCAATTTCTGAGCCGACGGCCGCTGCCGCAGAAGCAGTTCCAGTGGCCTTTAATGGCAGGCTTCAAGAGCATGAGCATTGCTTGGCGCGCCGCTTCCAAGTCTTGTACGCCCAAAAGGTCAGCCAGCGCTTGCAACATGCCCTCGACGCCGTGTTCGCGCTCGCCGAATGGCCACGGCTTGCCGAGCTCGGCCAAGCTCTGCCCGATGAAGTAGCCGCGCATCGCATCGTCGAGGAAGGTCCGAAAGGATAAATCAGGCCGACGCATCCGCCACTCAAACGGCACGAATAAGCATGCTGTCTCGCTGTTGTGGCGATCCGCTAAGCGCGGGATTTTGCCCGCCGTCTCCCACACTTCTGGCGGATCATCGGGGTAGGTCTCCGGAAATCGAATGCGCACCTCGTACTGGTCAAGGACTTCCTCGCCGTGCACCACCGGATAAGTCCCGTGTACCTCGATCTTGTCACCATCCTCCGTCAAGCGCAGGCTTGCATAGGGCCCGACAAGCGATTGGCGTATGTCCTCCAGCGCCTCCGGCCGCGCGAGCCACCACGCAGACACGCTTAGCCCTTGTCCCACGGCTGAATGGGTGTGCGCACCGTAGCGGCAGCACTTTTCAGGCGCGCCGCGCGCGCTGCCTTCTCGGTTTCCAGTTCGCCGTAAATGGCGCGCCAACCGTTGTTCGCGACATCGGAGCGTACGCTCTGCGCCACATAACGAAGCTCGCTCCAGCACGCCTCCAGCAAGGGCATGAGATCATTGCCCGTGGGGTTGGCGGGGTCCTCGATCGCGATCGCCTCTTCGGCCTCATCAATGCTTTGCAGGACATGGTCGAGTTGGTCGGTGAGGCCGGACTTCTTCTTGTTTTTCAGTAGCTCGATAGCGAGCAATTCCCAGGCGAACTGCTTCACCGAGAGGCCGCGACGAACTCGCAGCAGCTTCAGCAGACAAAGCGCATCAACAACGCCGCTGTCGCGGACATGGGCGATGTGGGTGTCGAGGTTGGTCTTCAGGCGGCATTTGTCTGCGCCGTTCTGGTAGAGATAGCAGTCTTCGCGATCGTCGCTTGTGAAGCGTCCTGGGACAACATCGATATGAAGGTCTGAGGTCGCATCTAGGCTGCGTAGGCGCAGCGCTGATGTCTTTTCGCGAACCTCGTAGGATTCGCGAAGCGCGTCGGCCACGTTGAAGAAGATGTCCTCCAGCGTCTCGCCCGCGCCGTTCTCACCGTTGTGCAGATAGAACACGATATCAAGGTCGTACATCTCCTTGATGAGCGTACCCTTGGCCTTCGAGCCGCCGTAACGGATCGAGTAATCACACTCGCCGAATTTCTTCGCAAGTACGGCTTCGACCGCTTCGCGCTCGCTTCGCAGCGCGTTCATTTCGTTGCTGTCACTAGCCAGCCTTTGCTCAGCCAGAACATCCTTCAAGTATTTATCTTCGTCACTCATCACGTCACCTCTAGCTGGAATTGGAAGCCGCCATTCACCTTGTCGGCATCATACAGGCGGAGGGCCGGATGCCGTTTCATCAAGCGCTCGCGCCCAAGCAGCACTGCGATGGGCGCGGGCACAGCGGGAAACACATCGATCGCATCGACATAGCCATGTTCGGCTGCGATCAGCCCCAGCGCCCCGTGCAACGCTTGCGGAAAGGCGGCGAGGTCGCTTGCGGTGTTCAAGAAAGTTGGAATCGGTACCTGGCCGTCGAGGGTGATCTCGTAGACGGCTGCGCCTTCACGGATTGACGCCGGAAGGTCGGCAAGTCCGATCGTGCCACTCAGCGAGCAGACAAGGGCGACGGGCGCCCCTCGGGGGCGTTCTTGAATGACGCGAACGACGTATGTGACAGGCGTACCCGTCTCTTTCCAGGCCCAGTTCTGCGTGTCGCGGTGGCGCTGGAAGATCGTGAGCGCGACCTTGTTCTCAAGGCGAGCGCCTAGGTGCGCGAGGATGTGTATCGGCGCTAGGGCGAAGAGGGCGACCCGAGGCGTGCGGGAAAGCGCGCCGCCGTTTTCAAACAGCCGGGCGATTTCACGGTCGATCTTCCGGCAGGCCAGTTCATTAAACGAGCCCCCTTCACGCTCGCCCGCAAGATCGCTGAGGTCGATATGGGTGAATTGCCCATCGGCCGGATACATCGGCGCCATTGCCGCCAGTACATCGCCGCGCGGCACTGCAACCGGGACGCCCCCGATTGGCGCCGTCAGTATCAGGACAACCGCTTCACTGTCCGGCGCCAGCTTCGCCGCGCGGCGGAAGCGCTCCTCATGCTCGCGCTTGAAGGTGCGCAGAAGTTCGACCGGGAAGGCGCCCGGCTCATCATCGACCTGCTTGTGGCAATGCGCGCACAGCAACATGAGGTTCTCAAGCGCATGGATGTCGTCGGGTCGTCCGGGCGCGTCTCCACGTGGGCCGGCATCACTGAACGCGTAGATGTGGCCTTGCTGGGCAAAGTTGCCGATGCGCTTCGTGACGGCGTGCTCCAGCAGATAGTCGCCGCAGCCTCGAAACTGGCAGCAGCCGCCCGCCCGTGAATAGAGCTGCAACGTGACGAGCGCCGGGATGCGCCGAGAGACCCGGGAAATCGGAGGAGGCTGGCTCGACATGGGTTATCCGGGCGGCGGCTTGGGATCGCCGCCATGGCTATCGCTTTGGCTGATACGGCCGTCGCGGTTGTGGATCTTGAGCTCGGTACGTTGGGCGCGGCTGACGTCCCGGCCCGCCGCCACGGCATCGGTCTTGCGGTCGTGATGGCTGCTCGCCCGTTCAGCGCCGCCCCGCTTCACGTCCCACCCACCAGCTTTACTGGGCACTACATGATGGGTTGCGCCCCCGGACTTGCGTGCCATATCTGCCTCCTTTCAACAAATAGCGGTCAAAAAAGTATGCCTACTCCGAACTTATGGGGTGTCGCGGCAACGTTGTCAAGAACAAAAAGTATCGCTACTCTGAACTTGGCGTGGACAGAGAGGTGAGTGGTGACAACCGCATTGGGAGAGAAGATCAAAAGGCTCCGGCAGAAGCAGGGGTACACACTGGAGAAACTGGCTGAGCTGGCGGACTCCAGCAAAAGCTACATCTGGGAGTTGGAGAACAAGAACCCGCCCAGGCCGTCAGCTGACAAGGTCGCGAAAATCGCCGCTGCGCTCAAGGTCACGACGGACTTCCTACTCGATGATAGCGGTCAGGCGCTTGAAGCGGACGCTCAGGATAAAGCCTTTTTCAACCGCTATCGCGACATGGACCCCGAGACGAAGGAAAAGATACGCACGATCGTCGAACTCTGGGACAAGAAGGGCGGATCGTGACGCTGTCTCCCGAGCGCTGGGCCAATGAGATCAGCATTCTGTTGAACGCATTCAAAGGTGCGGACCGCTTTCCTGTCGATGTGATCGAGATTGCGACGCTTTATTCTGCGCAGCGCTTCCCGGACGACCCCATTTCACTCGTGGTTGGATATGACCTGCCGAACTTTGACGGGGCGCTCTATCGTGCACCAGAAGGGAAGAAGGGGTGGGGCATCATCTACAACAACCGCATTACGTCCGAAGGACGCATAAATTTCACTCTTGCCCACGAGTTCGGACACTATCTGCTTCATCGTCTGGCGCATCCGGACGGGCTCTACTGCAGCTCTGACAAGGTTGCGCAGTGGGATTCCGAATACGGACAAATCGAAAACCAGGCGAATGTCTTCGCGGCGAGCCTGCTCATGCCGCGCGATGATTTCCGGCGTCAGATACCGGCGCGCGTTGCGGCGGATATCGACATGCTTTCGGCCTGCGCCGAGCGCTACAGAGTCTCATTCCTCGCAGCGGCGCTTCGCTGGATCGAATATACTGAAAAGCGCGCTGTTCTCGTCGTGTCGCGAGACGGCTTCATCCTTTGGGCTAAACCGAGCGGTCCGGCACTGCGAACTGGGGCCTACTTTCGAACAAAAGGCCCGCCGATCGAGATACCGGCGACATCGCTTGCCGCCCGTCCCAGCCTTGTGGTCGATCCGCGTGTGGGCATCCGATTGCCCGCCAACACGTGGTTTCCGGAAGAAGTTCGCGAAATGGCGATCCATTCGGAGCAATACGACTTTGCGATCTCGCTCCTCATTCTAGAGGATCGCGAGGGCTACCGATTTGAAGAGCCTGAAATCGAGGATACGTTCGATCGGTTTAATCGGTAGCTTTACTTCAAATACCCGCCCACGAACTCCCCCGCTTCAGCGTCACTCACAATCTCTAGCGCGTCAGTCGGTAGCACACGGGCCTGGATTTCGGCGATGCGCTCGGGTGGCGCTGTCAGCCATTCAGCGCATTCGGCTTCTGTTTGCAGTACGACCGGCATCGCCTTGGCGTGCACAGGGCGGACGAGATCGTTCGCCTCTGTCGTCAGGAAGCTGAAGAGCTTGTGGTCGCCTTCGTTGGGCGCACCTTTGGTGCCGTAGTCGCCGTGCCAGAGATCATACACGCCAGCGAAATACATCACGCCGCGATCACGCGGCGCGAACCAACGTATCTGCTTATTGCCCTTCGGCGAGGCGTCCTCGTACTCGCTGAATGCCGTAAAGGGGACGAGGCATCGATGACGTATGCCAAGGAGCCGCCGCCAGTGAGGGCTTTGCACGTTGCGGATGTTCGTGACAGGCGCGCCACCTGTCGAGACGGGCCCCGGCAGGCCCCAGCGCATCTTGTGCCGCTCCCGCGTACCGTCGGGTAGGGCGCGGAGCACCGGTGCGTAGCTCTTCGGGAAGACCTCAAGGATGGTGTTGATGCGCGTCTCGCTCCATTCATCAAAGCCGTAGACCTCGCGTTCGAGGCCCGCTTTGCGGATGTCTGAGGCGTAACGGTTGCACACGTGGGATCGTCCTTTCAGTGCATCAGAGTAGGGGCGATTGGCGGAGGCGAGAAGCCGTCAAGCGCGCGCCTCCAAGAGCTCGTCAAAGTGTGTCGTGTAGCGCGGCGAGAGACGCTGGCGCCGCATCGACCAGCCTTGCGCGATACCAGCCACAGCGGGTGCCAATGTGCGACGGCCAAAGCGCGCGTTCACGGCATCCAACGCATTCATGAGCCGCGCGGAACGATCTGGATCACGCGTCGGGAAGAGCATGGGCGGGAGGTCGACCTTCGCCTTGAGGTCAAGCAAGACGACCCCGGCCTTCGCATACCGATAGCCCTCGCGCCATAGCCGGCGTCCGGCGCGCAATGCATCCGCAACAAGGCTCAAGGTGTCGGCGGTCGCTTCGATCTCGAAGGTGGCTTGGTTTGCATACTTCGGATCGCTGTTGAATTCGTTGGTGCGCAGGAAGACTTGCATGGCAGTCGCGAGCATGCCGTGCCGCCGGAGCTTCTCCGCCGCGCGCGTCGCGTAGGCGGCGATCGCTTGCTCCATCTCCGGCCAGGTCAGTACCGGACGCCCGAAGCTCCGCGTCACGGCGAGGCTCTTGCGCGAAGGTGGTGCGGCCGCGAACTGGAAGCAAATGACGCCGCGCAGCTCTGCTTGTGTACGCGCGGCGACGACCGTCAGCAGGGCCCGGACTTCATCTGGCTCCATAGCGACAAGCTCGGCAACTGTGCGCACGCCCTGCTTTTCGAGTTTCGTGACCGAGGCACGGCCCATGCCCCAGACCTCGCCAAGCGGCAGGTCACGATAGGCGCGCGCGCGAACCTCCTCGCGGCTGAAATCGCAGATGCCCGGACCACTGCGGTCCATCTTGGCCACCTTGTTTGCGAGCTTCGCGATGGTCTTCGTGGGGCCAATGCCGACACAGGTCGGGATCTTCGCGATGCGCCGCACATGATCGCGTAGGCCTGCACAAAGCGCCGCGTGATCGCCGGGAAGACCCGCAAGGTCCAGAAACATCTCGTCAATCGAATAGGGATCAACGCGCGGCACGGAGGCGGCAAGTACATCGTACATGCGCCGGCTCATGTCGCCATAAAGCGCGTAGTTCGATGACATCCAGATGATGGGCTTAAGCTCAGGGCGTTTGGAGGCCAAGTGCCACGGCTCGCCCATCTTGAGGCCGAGGTCCTTGGCCTCGTTCGTGCGCGCAATCGCGCAGCCATCATTGTTCGAGAGTACCGCCAGCGGTTTACCGCGTAGCGTCGGATCGAAGGCCCGCTCGCATGAGCAATAGAAGCTGTTGCCGTCGATGAGCGCGAACATCGCTAGACCTTCGTGCGCACAAGCGCCTCGACAATGGCCCAGACCTCCACATCGTCCTCGATATGCACGATCGGTCCCGAACTCGGCTCTAAGACCCATACGGCCTCACGGCGAGCGAGGGTGGCCAGGATCACGTCGCCGCCGACCATCGCGACGCAGACGACGCCCGGCCGTGGCTCGGCGGCGGCGTCAGCCACAAGGATATCGCCGTCCCGAATGCCGCGCGCCGCAAGCGCTTGGCCCTTCACGCGCACCGGGTAGCGGCCAGGTCGCCTCAGGTCGAGCGCAGCCGCCAGATCAAGGGCATCCTCCACATAGTCCTGTGCCGGTGACTGAAAGCCGGTTGTATTGTCCCCTCGGTATTCGCTCATTAAAAGAACATAACAAGAACAAACGGGACCGAGCAAGACGGCTCGCCGGGCCTCCTTCAGGCCTGCGAACCCTAGGGGAGACGGGTCCTATAGTCATTGATTTGGCTTGGCTTTTCGACCAGCAGGCGACGTCGGCAACCCAGATCGGCAACCAACATCGGCAAACGAAGCGCCAAAATCCGCTGAAAGTACAATATGTTCAACGGGTTATCAGGGCTCTAACATCGGCAGGTGATGGCAGCAAAGGGTCGTCGGCCTAGCTTCATTGATTAATGTGCTAAGAATATACCGTTGGTAGAGAGCTGACACATTTTACGAAGTCGCCGCACGGAAAGCGGCTCCCCAGCATCGAAAAATATGCTATGAGTATACCATGAGTGTAGCGCGATCCGACAAATTAAAGCGGCTGCTGGCGGAGTGGGAGCCCCACACCGTGATGACGCGCGCCCGGTTGAAGCAGTTGGGGGTTACGCCCCAGCACACGCAGAAATACGTCGCGAGCAGCTGGGTGGAAGCCGTTGGTGCGGGTGTCTTCAAGCGCCCAGGCGCGCGCCTCACGTGGCAGGGCGCGCTTCATAGTCTGCAAACGCAGCTCGGCCTCAAGGTGCATGTCGGCGCGCTAACGGCGCTCGCCGCCGAGGGGCACAGCCACTTCGCGAGGCCAGGCGGGGAGACGATCTTCCTGTTCTCGGAAGTCGGCGTGAGTCTCCCCAAATGGTTTCGTGACTATCCATGGCGTGATCGCCTCAGCCTGACCGCGACCAAACTCCTGCCGGCTGATCTCGGCGTGCGCGAAGCGGCGGTCGGTGGCTTTGCCCTCATGACCGCGACGCCCGAGCGCGCCATCCTTGAGGCGCTGCATCTGGCGCCAAAGGAGACAGACCTCGTTGAGGTCTTCCATGTGCTTGAGGGGCTACAGTCCTTACGCCCAAAACTCATGCAAACGCTGCTCGAAGCCTGCACGTCTATCAAGGTCAAAAGGCTCTTCTTGTTCATGGCGGAGCGCGCGGCGCTTCCGGTCGCGAAACATCTTGACCAAAGCAGGATCACACTCGGGCGCGGCGACCGGACGCTGACGCCGGGTGGCGCTTATGTCGCGAAGTTCGGCCTCGTCGTCCCGAAGGAGCTGGCTTTGCATGAATGAAGCCTATCGCTCACAGGTTCGACTGCTTCTCGACGCGCTTCCGCTGGTCGCCGAAGAGAAAGATTTTGCGCTTAAGGGCGGCACTGCGATCAATCTGTTTGTGCGGGATCTTCCGCGCCTCTCCGTTGATATCGACCTGACCTATCTACCGCTCGATGATCGGAGCGTGGCGTTTACAAAGATTGCCGATGCGCTACGCCGCATGAAGGCGCGGATTGAAGCAGTCGTGCCCGGATGCCGTGCGGCTCTTGTCGATCAAGGCGGCGGCATGGAAGTGAAACTCTTGGTTCAGCGCGCCCGCACGCAGATCAAGATCGAGGTCAATCCGACGCTACGCGGCCATCTTCTACCCACGCGGATGCTCGCAACTGTGCCGCGCGTGGAAGATGTCTTCGAAGCCTTCGTCGAAATGACAGTCCTCTCCCATGGCGAACTCTTCGGCGGCAAGCTGTGCGCTGCTCTTGACCGTCAGCACCCGCGCGATCTCTTCGACGTGCGAGGGCTGCTCGACGCAGAAGGTATCACGGATGAAGTCAGACATGGCTTGATCGCCAGCCTTGTTGGTCACAACCGGCCAGTCAGCGAGCTGCTTAGCGGACGTATGCAGGATCGGCAGGCAGCGTTTACAGCCGAGTTTGCGGGTATGACGCTCGCGCCTTTCGACTACGCCGCCCACACTGAAACATACCATCTGATGATGCAGACGATCCGATCCGCCTTGAACGACGACGATAAGAAATTCCTCTTGAGTTTCGAGGCGGGCGAACCGGAGTGGGGACACTTCCCGCTTGCGAGCCTTGCGAGCCTGCCTGGCGCCGCATGGAAGCTGCTCAACATTCAGAAGTTCAGGGAAGTGAGCCCAAGCAAGCACGCCGAGGGCATCGATGCCCTGAAAAAGGCCCTCGGCGAGTAGAGGCGTCCGTAAGATACAAAACCTCGTACTCCAGCACCTAGAGTCAGAGGAATTGTATCAGGACCGGGCGGATTACTGAGTTTTGCACGGAGAAAGTCATACTTTTGGTACGACTTTCTCCGGCTTTCACTCAACATGGAGCCGGCGTTCCAGAAAGTCGTATCGGTCCGTCAGGTAGCTCGCCCAAGCCTGTGCGCTTGCGTCGTCGTGTTCGAGGTAGAGGATGGGCCCAAAGACCGCTTCCGTCGTTCGACCAACGAAGGCGTCCGGATCAACAAGCAACCCCCGGAAGACCTCGAACGCATCATCGCCAAAACGGCGCAGCGATGGCGACGTGACTTTGTGAAGCGTGCGATTTCTTGAAGGAGAAATATGTAGGACGCGGACCCGTTCGGCGCCGTCCTCTCGCGCCTGCTGCATGCGATAGGCAAGCATTTGCTGGCGCAGTAGCTGATAGAAGGGCTCCCAGAAGAATTCATCGAGAGTCAGATCAAGGTCCGCGCGGATTGGGCCGTCAGGCGCGAACATCTTCTCAGCATATCGCTTCGTCCGCGTTGGGTTTCCATCGGCGCGGAGTGGCGCGCCATACTCCTCTGTGTACTTCCACTCGATCAGCAACGTTTCGTTGATGCCCGCCGACTGGAAGCGAACGATGGCGTCCGCGTTCGTTGCATTCTGGCCGCGCGGACCAGCCGCCGCGTTCTTGGCCCACTCGCCGAGGTAATCAGCGCGACCGGGCCACTCGAAGCCGACAAACCACCTTTCACCCTGCGGGCCTTCTTCAACCGGATGCATGTGTGGTGGCTCGATGTTCAGCGCTGCCCCGATGACGCGGGAGAGCAAGTTCGGTTGTGTTGCGAGTGGAGCGAAGAAGTTGAGACAGCAGACCTGAGACGATAAGCCATGGTCAGCATGTTGATGCCAGGTGATGTTGCGCGGTGGGCCGAAGTAATGCTCAAGCGCTTCGCGCACGGTTGGTGCGATATTGAGGTCACGACGGCCCGGAGAGAGCCGGTAGGGCTCGGCAGTCCGCACATCTGCTATTCCGACGCGCTTGAAGTATGCGGCCTGCGAAGCCTGTTGTGCGGCCACGAATGAAACCTCGCGCATGGTCGGTCCTCGCTTTTCGGTGCCGGCCTCTATACAGCGCGTTCATTGCAGGGGGAAAGACCGTCCCGAGGCGCTGACATCGCGCTGAGCCGCTTTCCTGATTGGAATATCGCTTCAACGATTAGGCCTTGCCGCCATTGTCGGCTCTGGCACTCTCGGTCGTGGTTTCAAAAAGCAGCTTCTCTTCGCCGTCAACACGGCCCGACCCACATCCCATCCGCGACTTCTTCATCGCGGACATCATTGACTACGCGCCCAAAGACCATCCGGAAATGATGGAGCGGCCGTTCTTCGCGATCGCCAAGCGTAAACGCTTGCGCCCGATTGAGTACGAGAACGCCGATGGCTCGGTCTGGATCAAAGTCAGCGGCCACCCCGAGCACGGCATGGCGACCATTTGGGACGCCGACATTCTCATCTATTGCATCTCGAAGATCGTTGCGGCCCGCGACGCCGGCGACAATGACTTCGGCGCTTCCATCTTCGTGTCGCCCTACGAACTCCTGAAAAGCATCGCGCGCGAGACCGGCGGCAAGAACTACCAAGAGCTGATGGCCGCCATTAAGCGCCTCAAGACCACGACCATCGAAACCAACATACGCGGCGGCAAGAACCGTATCGCCATCTTCAACTGGCTCGCCGAAGTGGAAGGCGAGGGGCGGGAGACCGAAAATCCCGAGCAGTTGAAGACGCTCGAACTCCGCGTGTCGAACTGGCTCTTCAAAGGCATCATGTCAGGGAAGGGCGTGCTGACGCTCGACCGCGAGTGGTTCCTCCTGAAGGGCGGCCTTGAGCGCGTGATTTATCGTATCGCGCGGAAGCACGCGGGCGAACAGCCGCAAGGGTGGACTTGCCGCTTTGATGTTCTCTACCAGAAGACCGGCAGCGAAGAGCCCATCCGCAATTTCGCGGTGCGCCTTCGTCGTCTGGTAAAGAAGGACGGACTGCCGCGCTACACCATGCGCCTCACCAAGACCCAGGACGGCTCCGAGGCGGTGCATTTCATCGCCCGGTCGCTCGTGGCCAAGGACGAGGCGCCAGCAAGTAGGCGTGCCTCGCTCGGCGCATCGCTGGGCGATCAGCTGACCGCCGCGCGTGACGAGGCCCGCACCGCCTGGATAGACAGCGGGCGCAACCCACGCGGCTTTGAGGCTACCTGGGCGCGCTGGCTCAGCGACGGCCGCGAGCCTGCGGAATTCATCCGGGTGCACAAGGATGCAGATATTCCAGTACGTTAGGCAGCAGCGTTATCGGTGTATCGAGTGCAGCAGCCTTATGCTGTGCGTTCGCAGAACTCTGTAAACGCATAAGACGCAGGTACTCGCGACCGGAAGGTGCCGAAATGCATGCCAAAAGCGGCATTTCATATCGGTGTTTCGGATGCAGGGCTATCGGGTTTCGGGTGCAGAAGAGTCAAACGCTTGGCGCGACAGGGCACGGTGTATCGAGTGCAGCTGACTCGGTGGAACGGGTGCAGCCTCTATCGGTGTATCGGATGCAATCGCTATCGGTGGATAAAGTGCTGCACAGTCGGTGGATTAAATGCCAGGGCACGGTGGAATGAATGCAAGGGGGGTCGCTAAGCCCTTGATGTGGCGCCGGGATTCAGCCGCGCCGAGCGACTTAACGCTTTAACTATTCTACTAACTAAGACTCTTTAACGGCAGAGCGCGGCGTCTGCGGCCCAAACATCCATTGACGTTCGCGAGACGCGAACGAACCAGATGCGAGGGGGCTCATTGCCGCCCCCTCGAACACCCCCGCTAGGATACTTCGCCAAGGATATTGATCGGGATGCAGGTAAGAATGTCGGGGGCTGAGCCGTGGCAGGCTTTCGTATCCAGCAAGTTGGTGATTTCGCTTTCAGCAAGCGCGGAAAGTCGCACCCGTTAACGAGGCCTTACCCGCGCTGCGCTACCCTGCAGGCATGACCCGATTTCGGACCATTCGTGGCGGGCGGCGCTTCCGCCGCCTGCGACCCCGCGAGTTGAAGCTTGGCGCGCTGGCCTTCGTAATCATCTTCGCGCTGGGCCTTCTCGCGCAGAACCGACTCGATACCGCGACTGCTTTCACATCAACCAGTCCAGCGCCGCCGCAGGATCGCATCGCGCTGCGGGTGATAGACGGCGACACAATGGAAGTTCGTGGCAGCGGCGAACGCCTGCGCCTCGCCAACATTGATACGCCTGAGATCGGTGACGGCGCCCGCTGCACAGCCGAACGCCGGGCTGCAGCCGAGGCGACGCGCGCGGCGCGCCAACTCATCAGCCAGGCCGAACGCCTCGAAATTCGCCGCACCGGCCGCCAAGACCAGTACGGACGCACTATCGGCTTCGTCATTCTCGACGGACGGGACCTGGGCCAGAAACTCATCGCAGGCGGCCACGCAAGACCTTGGCGCGGGCGCCGCGAGCCGTGGTGCAGCTCGGACGGAAGCCTCATCCGTTAGTGCTGCACGGCGCCCTTTCGCCAGACTCCGAAGCGTGAGAGTCTTCCGGCGTGAGGGCCCCATGATACTCCCGAAACACGTCCTGTTCGTTGAGACACATGAGGAAAAGCGCACGCGTCTGAGGGCTTGCTTCACAGTCACGCGCACGGCGCTTGAACTCGCCGGCGGGCCGGAGGCCATGAACGACCGCTTCGCGAGCCGGCTTGGTGCCTTCATGCGCGCCGCCGGAGAGCCCTTCGAGGTGAAGTTCACCGAGGGGATGGTGGTCGCGGCGCATGCGCGCCCAGGTCTGCCGACCAAACTCATCATCCTCAATGCCATGCTGTACGAGTGGCGGGATCAGGACCCCGCCGTGCGTTATGATCTGTGTGGCTATGATATCGACCGTGACGAATTCTCAGACGAGACTTTCCTGCTGCTCTTCAACGCTGTCCGCGACCTTGTTGGTGACTGGCCAGAGATGCAGCGCATGATCCCGCAGCCTGCGCCGCGCCGCGTCCTGTTGTCAGGTGTACGCGGTATCTTGGGTGCCGCCGCCGATCCCGCGCTGAGCGATGTGCTTCCGGTAAGTGCTGGAGGCTGGTGGCAGGCGATGGGATGATGACCGTGTCTGGAGATTTAGCCGCCGCACCGCGCCGCCGGGTATCGTCGCCCCTCAGAACACGCTTCTTCATCTCGCGGCGCGCCTACGACCTCGCGGGCGGACATGCGCCAATGCTCGACCTCTTTGCCTCCCGCCTGCAGGGTTTCTATCGAGAGCGCCAGGAAAGATTTGAAGTCATACGTGACGATCGTGTTTGGGCTATTGGCCCAGGCGGCGCGCAAACACAGTGCATTCGCATCTTTCGCCCACGTGATTTACGCCCGCCGGTGAACGTCGAGGCTCAGCTGGAGACATGGGATTCCGAGCGCTGCGTCTATCCAACCGATTGGGACCTCCAGCTGAATGCTGAAGACCCGCTGATGCGGTTGCATGGGGATTTAGCTGCACTTGTCGCCGCCTGGCCTGAGACCGCGCCACGGCTGTGCGCCCAAAACTTCGTGCGAAGACCAATACGCTAGAAGAACGAAATATTGTTGCGTCCTTTTGGGGTGCGCTGCAGCACGAACCTGTGATGTATTCCGCGTGCGTCCATCTTGACGTCGCTAAACGTCCAAGACTCCAATGAAGAGCATCATCTGGCTTACCTTTGGGCTACTCCTCATTACGAGCTGTGCTCAGACCAACAACGCGGCCGCACCACCAGCAAATCTAACAATCTCTGCCGGTCTTGCCGTAGGTGACCGGTGCGCGCCTGATCGTATGCTTCTGGACACGCCAAGAGGATTCCCGCGCCTGTGCGTGAACGGGCGCTGGATGCCCTACTGCGAACGCCTAGACGCAGATCAGTCGGTATACTGCAAATGATCCGGGCAATACTTGCGCTCATTGTGTTAATCGTGGCGTTCGCCACGGATGCGCGCGCGCAAGCTGCTTCGTGTACGAGTCTTTCCGTTGGTGAGACCCAGAACATAACCGCGCATGGAGTTTGTCGACGTGTGACGCTCAACTCAGTACCCGCACCGTCCGCCGGTGTCGCAGGTATTTGCGTGCCCACCCGTACGACGGCGGCGGAGTGGGCTAGTTTCTACAACAACCCGCCGCCCGGCGTGACGATTGCTGCCTGCGCCTCAACTTGCTCAGGCGGCTATCAATATGCGGGCTACTGTTACCGATGGAATGGTGGAAACATCGCCAGCTGCGATGCTGATTGCGCGAGTTATGGCGGCTGCAACGCAATCGGTACGCGCTATGTCGGAAGCGATGATGGAAGCGGCAGCCGTTGTTCGGTTGTGGGGTCGCCATTGATGGGCGGCTCATACACCGCAACTCCGGTCAATTTTTACAGCGGAAGCGGCGACGAAGGCGTCGGCTGTTATACGGGCATCTCATACAAAGGGGGCTTTTCCTTATCCGTTTGGGTGGCGCCCCCGACAACGACATGCAGCGCGCTCGGTGGCGGCCGTATCTGCGCTTGCAACAATTAGTGAGCGTCATCGCGCACTTGATGGAGGAGTATGGGCTTTGAACGAGGTAAATTAAGAGCGGCGAGTGTAGTCGGCTTCGCCCTGGCTCCCATCCTGTATATCATGGCGCTCGCAGGTGTCGCGGGCTCAGTTCTGTTTACGGGCTACACGCAAGTCCTGCGCACGAATGTCGAAATCACCACAGACAATAGTGTGCGCAATCAAATACGCATGGCCGCTGAGGTGCTGGCCGCGCAAGCCACGATCAATAACGCCCTTCAGGTGCTTTCCCCGCCGGCGGTCGTCGCTTGGAATACGCTTGACGCTGCGCGTTTACCCCAAAACGCGGCGGGAACAGGGGTTGCCGATGAAAACACAATCCGCGCCGGCGCGCTGGCGGTTGGCGGCGTCCCAGCACAAGGCGGCGTGCGCCAACTCGACCCGTGGGGACGGCTTTACCTGGCCTGCCGTTGGGAGTCCTCGACCGGGGGCGGGCAGACCGGTTCTGCGTTGGCGTTGCTGTCAGCTGGGGCCGACGGGAGGCTCGAAAGCACCTGTGGTTCGGCTGAACCTGCGCCCGGCAGCGATGACCGCCTTGAGCACCTCACGGTCGCCAATGTGCTTGCGCGCGCCGCGAATTGGCAACAGCAGGCGGGAACGTACACGTTCGGTATTGATCCAACGGCGTCTCGCATCGCGGTCGGCGTTGATGCTGCTAGCGTTGACACGACGCAATCACTCGATGTTGGCGGGAATGCGCGCGTACGCGGCGATTTGCGCGTGGACGGAGAGGCGGACCTTAACGGAGACGTGACGGCCGGCGCCATCAACGGCGCGAGTCTTTCGATTTCCGGAGGTAGCGCATTCGGTGGGCCGCTCACGGTCTCCGGCCTTACGACGTTAAGCGATCTCACGGCCCAGGATGTGGACTTCACCACACTCGATGTCAGCGGCCTCGGTCAATTCAGTGGTCTTTCGGTGTCGGGCGCGTCCACCCTCGCTGGTCTCAATGCGGGCGCCACGACGCTGACGACGCTGAACGCCACGGGGGCGGTGACCCTGGCCAATGGCCTTTCCGTCGCGGGGTCGACTGTCCTCGCAGACGTGACTGCAGGCACGACCAGCGTTTCGGCCTTAAACGCCTCCGGCACGATCAGCGGCGCAGCGCTTTCTATCAGCGGCGTCAGCACGCTTTCCTCTGTCACCGCAACCAGCATGAACGCTGGCGGCTTAACGCTTTCCGGCGCCCTCTCGGTTGGCGGCGTTTCCACACTCACGGGCGGCTTCTCAGCCGGCACGAGCACCATCAATGGCGATCTGACCGTGACAGGAACAATTAATGGCGGCGTTAGCGGCAATGCGGGCACCGCAACCACGTTGCAAAACCCACGTTCAATCGCTTTGTCAGGTGACGCCGACGCGCCAAGCCAAATATTCGATGGCTCCTCCAATCTGGTCCTGGCGACGACGGTGGACGCCTTGCGCGGGCGGCCTATTTCAGCGACCGCGCCGAGCACCAATCAGGCGCTCGTATGGGACGGTTCGATGTGGTCCCCCGCGAGTGTGGCGAGTGGCGGTGGCGGGGGATCCGGCGGCGCCAGTGTGGTCATGGGTTGGCCAGACCTACTTTTCTGCAACGTGTCCAATCCAACGCTAGGTCCCACAATCTTCTACCTTGTTCATGCGCCTTTTTCAGCGAACAGCTTGTATTACTACCGACACATATGGGCTGATGGCACGTATCAGGTGTTGTTCAATGCCGACGGCTCCTTCAACAGCTACGAAAATCTGACCGCGACGAACTGCAACACGAGTATCGCCGCCAATTACGCCGCTGGTCGTGCGTTTAACGTGGTGGGGGGCGGTGGCTCTAGCGGCGGTGGCGGCAGCGGCTCAACAATTCTTGCCGGGTGGCCCGACAGCATCATCTGCCGGACTGGCGCCAGCACAGACCGCCAGCTAACGCTCTATTCGTATGACGGTACTTCGGTGATCTACGCGCATGTCGGGCTGAGCGGCTACACCATAACCTACAATCAATCTACCGGCGCGTATTCGAGCAATGCCAACACCAGCGCCTATGACTGCGTTACGAATGCCTGGTCCCGCGCGCAGCTGTATGCAAATGGCCGGGCGTTTAAC
Organism: uncultured Caulobacteraceae bacterium; assembly: GCA_964568575.1. Taxonomy (GTDB): domain Bacteria; phylum Pseudomonadota; class Alphaproteobacteria; order Caulobacterales; family Aquidulcibacteraceae; genus RI-43. The sequence goes on along the minus strand of CAZMRN010000005.1, from coordinate 179 downwards.
TTTGTTGGGGGCGGCAGCGGATCACCCGCAGGGACCGCTGGGCAGGTGCAATTTAATCTCGGCGGCAGCTTCGCGGCGGATGCACAGCTCCATTGGGACAATGCCAACAAGCGATTAGGCATCGGTAAGCGGTGGTTTCAGGCCACGGCGGCTGTGGGTTTGATGTAAGCCCAAGGCAG
>CAZMRN010000004.1:7551-29147 GCA_964568575.1 uncultured Caulobacteraceae bacterium | reverse complement strand
TCGTTGTTGAGCAGGCACACGCGCGAGTAGCGGGCGCGGCCGATGCCCCGGTTCGCGCCCGTCACCAGTGCGGCGCGCCCTTGCAGCTCCACCGTCTTGCTCCCACCAAAATGAGGAAGCGGCGCGTTCTTCGCGCGCCGCCCCTCGCCTCTCCCGCCGCCTAGAAGCGCGCGGACAACTCAACCGCCCAGGTCTGCGGATCGCCCCATCCCTGGAAGAACACGCTCGGCAGAGAGTGATTGCGATACTCCTCGTCCGTGAGGTTCTTGCCGGAGACGCTCAAGCGATAATTGCTCCATTCGTAATCGATCGACGCATCGACGAGGCCATAGCCGCCTTCGATGTCGGGTTGCCCGGCGAAGGTCGTGAACACGAAATCGTCGAGATAATTGTACCCGCCCGAAAGCGTGATCGCGCCGGGGCCGAGGTCGCGGGTGTAAGTGCCGCGGATGCCGACATTGTATTCCGGCACGCGCACCAGAGGTTGGCCGGTGAAATTGCCGGTGCTGCCCGGCGCGCCGGCGGAGCCGGTGGGCGAGGACGTCCGCCGCCCGTCGATGACGCCGTCAGTGATGATGGCGTCCTGCAGGCCAACATTGCCCGACAACGTCAGCCCTTCGAACACGCCGCCGGGACGCAGCGTGATCTCGAACTCATAGCCTTCGACCTCAGCCTCCGGCAGGTTATTGATGTAGGTGTTCGTCCCAGGGCCGTAGCCGGGCGTGACCACCACCGAGTTCGCCTGCAGGCCTTCGATCTCGGTCTTGAAGTACGCGACGTTCAACACGACGCGTCCATCCATGAATTGGTTCTTGGCGCCGAGTTCCCAGGCCGTGACGTTTTCCGGATCGTAGCTCAGGAAATTGTTGCCCGGGCAGCCGCCGACGGTCGCGCAGTTCGACGACGTCGCCTGCCGCTCCGACAGCGTGCCGCGGATCGAGAAGCCGCCGGACCGGAACCCTTCGGACCGCGACACGTACAGCATCGTGGACTCTGTAGCTTCCCAGTTCGCCGCGAACCGCGTGATGGTGTCGTCCCAGCTTTCGCTATCGGCGATCGGCGCGATCAGCGGGATCGTCGGCACGCCGCCGACGAGAATGTCGTAGCGGGTATTGAAATCCTTGGTCTCGTCGATCGTGCGCACGCCGGCCGAAAGCGTGACGGTGGGAATGATGCGCCAATCGAGGTTTGCGAAGATCGACCAGCTGTCATTGTCTTCGCCGGAGCGCTGAAACACCGCGCCGTTCGTGGTCTGACGCAGATTGATCTCGTGCTGATAATAATAGGCGCCGAGGAGGTAATCCACGGCGTCGCCCCAGCTGCCGGCCAAGCGCAATTCCTGCGTCAGCTGCTTGTAATCCTGGTCGCGGATCGTGTGCAGCGTGGCCGTCGGGTTCGCCGAGCTCAGCAGCAGCGGGTTGCGTGCGGTTGCGGGACATCCGGGCGAGCCCGAACACGTGCCGTCGAAATCCTGGAACACGATATCGGTGGAGTCGATATAGCCCGTCACCGACACCAATTGCCCAAGCGGCGTGTCGAACGTCGCCGTGACATTGTAGATGTTCATCTCCAATTCGTCGGCGTCGCGATAATTGTTCAGGTTCTGGTGCACGCCCAAGCCGGCGGGGCTGCCGGTCGCGGGATTATAGGTGGGTCCGAACACCGCGCTCGGATTGCCGCCGGACAAGATGCGCGCGGTCAAGGCGTTGCCGAACTGCACCGGATTGCCGCCGCCTTCCTGACGAATGACGTCGACGATGGCCAAAAGGTTGAACCAGTCGGTGATGTCGTAGTCGAGCGCGGCGTTGAGGCCGGTATATTCCTGGCCGCCGTCGTCATTGCCGGTGAACAGGTTGTCGTAATAGCCGTCGCGGTCGCGATAGGTGCCGCCGATCTTGACGCCGCCGTTTTCGCCCAGCGGCAGGTTGGCGACGGCGCGATAAACCTGGGCGTTCTCAGACCCGTACGAGATCGAGCCGCGGAAGCCGTATTCGCGCGTCGGCAGCGAGCGCGACACGCTGATCACGCCGGCGGTCGTGTTCTTGCCGAAGAAGATGCCGGCCGGGCCGCGCGTGACTTCCACCTGCCGCATGTCGAACGCGTCGATCAGCTGGCCGGTGTTGGTGCCGAGGAACACGCCGTCGATGATGACGCCGGCGGCGGGATTCTGCGTCTTTTCGACGTCGGAATAGCCGAGGCCGCGAATGTACAAGGACCCGCCCCCCGGCGCGGCCGTGTTCATCCCGATGAAGAGGTTCGGCGCGACGCCGGACAAGTCCTGCAAGGTGCGCGGCGCGACGTTCTCGATCTGCTCGGTCGTCAGCGCCGTCACGGCGACGGGCACGTCCTGCAGCGCCTGCTCGCGCCGCGTCGCCGTGACGATGACTTCGGTGGGCGCGCGCGCGCCGTCCTGGGCGTAGGCGCTCGGCGGCGCTGCGAAAAACACCGCGCCTGCGGACAGCGCGAGCGCGGTGGCGGATGTGGTGATCGTGAAGCGGGCCTGACGGCTCATCGGCATTTCCTCCCCTCATGCGCCCGTCTGTCGCCTCACCAAGGGTGAAAGCCGCGGGTCGTTAACGGCACGGAACCGGGCTTCACAAAAAAAGTCAAGCTTGCTTGTTCCCGTCAGCCTGATCTGTTTATTGTTGTGGCTTGAGAGACGCGCCGCTTTTCGCAGGTGCGAAAACGCGCCGGCGGCGGCGACGCCGAAAGAGCGCGAACCCAAGGGAGAGGACCGATGGCGGGCGCGCGTCTGGCCGGAAAGGTCGCGTTGATTTCAGGCGGCGCCAGCGGCATCGGCGCAGCTGCGGCGAAACGCTTCGTCGAAGAAGGCGCGCGCGTCGCGCTCGGCGACGTGCAGCCCGAGAAAGGCGCAGCGCTCGCCAAGACTCTGGGCGACGCCGCGCTGTATGTGACGCTCGACGTGCGCCGCGAAGCTGATTGGGCGGCGGCGGTCGAGGCCGCGCAGGCGCGGTTCGGCGCGCTGACGACCGTCGTCAATTCCGCAGGGATCTCCAAGCCGGCGACGATCGAGGACGCCAGCCTCGATCATTTCCGCGAAACCATCGCGATCAATCTCGAAGGCACGTTTCTGGGCTGCAAGGCGGGCGTCGCGGCCCTGAAGGGCGGCAAGGGCGGGGCCATCGTCAACGTCTCCTCCACGCTCGGCGTGCGCGGCGGGGCGATTTTCACCGCCTATTGCGCCTCCAAGGGCGGCGTGCGGATGCTGTCCAAGGCCGTGGCGTTGCATTGCGCCGAACAGGGCTACGACATTCGCGTAAACACGATGTTCCCCGGCGCGATCCACACCGAGATGGTGGAGGGCTATGTCGCCGCCGGCATCGCTGCGGGAGGCACGCGCGAGCAGGTCATCGACGGTTTCGCGTCGGTGCATCCCCTTAAGCGCCTCGGCTTGCCGCGCGAGGCCGCAGACGCGATCGTTTTCCTCGCCAGCGACGAATCCAGTTTCACCACCGGCGGCGAAGTGTTCGTCGACGGCGGCTATCTCGCCTGAACGGAGCACACGATGGCCGATACGCACACGCAGCCCAAGGCGCTTGCGCAAATCAACGCATTTTCACCGGAGGTCCTCGCCGACCCGTATCCCTATTATGCGCGCCTGCGGGCCGAGGCCCCGGTCTATCGCGACCCCAATACCGGGCTTGTCTATGTCTCGACCTATGACCGCATCATCGAAGTGAACAGCCAGCCGCGGCTGTTCTCCAACAAGTTCGGCGAACAGCTGCGCTCAGGCGCCGTGCACCAGATCGATCCCGAAGAACATGCGATCATGAAGACGGGCATCCAGGTCGTCGACACCATGCTGACGGCCGACCCGCCCGAACACACGCGCTATCGCAAGCTGGCGATGAAAGCCTTCACGATGAAGCGCGTCGACGGCATGTCCGACTACATCGCCAAAGTGTGTCACGAATTGATCGATGCCTTCATCGACAAGGGCAGTTGCGAGTTCAAGTCGGCGTTCGCCGCGCACGTGCCGATGATCGTCATCGCCGATGCGCTCGGCGTGCCCCGCAGCGACATGGACACCTTCCGGACCTGGTCCGACGCCTTCATCGACCAATTGGGCGGCGTTGCGTCGACGGAGCGTCGACGCGAATGCGCGCAGCTGATCGTCGAATTTCAGCGCTATTTCATCGACAAGATCGAGGAGAAGCGCCGCAACCCCACCGAGGACGTCATCTCCGATCTCGTTCACGCCGACCTGGCCGAAGAAGGCGACACCCGCAAAATGGAGTATGCGGAACTCCTGTCCATTCTGCAGCAATTGCTGGTCGCCGGAAACGAAACCACCGCGCACACCATCACCGCCGGCGTCATGTATCTGATCGCCAATCCCGCGGAGATGCAAAAGCTGAAGGCCGACCCGTCGCTGTTCCCCAACCTGGTTGAGGAAAGCCTGCGTATGCTCTCGCCTACCAACAATATGTGGCGCGTGGTCAAGGAGGACGCCGAGATCGGCGGCGTGCCGGTGAAGAAGAACGATCTCGTGCTGTTGCGCTACGGCTCGGCCAATCGCGACGCTTCCAAGTTCGCCGACGCCGACGCCTTCATGGTGGCGCGCGAGAACGCCAAGGAGCATCTCGCCTTCGGCGCCGGCATTCACCACTGCATCGGCGCGTATCTGGCGCGCAAGGAAATGCAGACGGCGTTCCCGGTCATTCTCGAGCGCCTGCCCAATCTGCGCTTCGCGCGCGGCGCCGACAGCTATCGCTTCGCGCCGAATATCCTCATGCGCGGCCTGCAGGAATTGCACGTCGCTTGGGATCGCCCATGAGCCGCGCGATTGATCTCACCCGCGCCTTCATCGCCGCCTGGGAGCGCCGCGACGTCGACGCCATCGTCGCCGCCTGCGCGCCAGACGTGTTCTATCACAATATACCGATGCAGCCGCTCAACGGGCCCGAGATGGTGCGCGCCTTCGCCGCCCCGTTCCTGGCCAATTGCGATCGGGTCGAATTTGAGACGCTGCACATCGCCGAAACGAGCGACGGCGCGGTGCTCACCGAGCGCGTCGACCGCTTCTTCATGAAGAACGGCAAGACCGTCTCCATTCGCGTCATGGGCGCGTTCGAGTTCAACGCGGACGGCAAGCTCGCCAAATGGCGCGACTATTTCGATCTCGCGGAGTTTCAGAGCCAGATGGCGTAACGCGCTTGGAGCGCGGGCGCCCTCACATCCCCAGCTCCCCCGCCTCGTCGGCGAGCACGGCGGCGAGCGCGGGGGTCGCGTGCACGCGCTCGACGAACGCCGCCAGCTTCGGCCAGCGCGCGGCGTCCACACGCTCGCCGCCATAAGCGAAATTCACGAAATGCGTGGCGATGGAAAGGTCAGCCAGCGACAGGGCGTCGCCCAAAAAGTACGGCGCCGCGCCGAGCTCGCGCTCGAAATAGTCGAAATAGCGCGGAACGACCTCCGCAAGCGTCTTCTGCGCCAGGGCTTCGTCGACCGGCTTGCCGATGCGGGGATTGGCCCAGCGCGCGCGAAACACGCCCATCCCGACCCGGTAGGCGAATTCGGTGTCGGCGTATTCCTCAAGCCACGTCGCGCGGCCGACAAGCCACGGATCGTCCGGCAACAGCGCGGGGCTGGGATGCTGCTTCTCGAGATAGACAAGGATCGCGGACGAATCCGCCAAGGTCGCATCGCCGCGCGCACGGTCGCGCAGCACGGGAACCCGCCTCAGCGGGCTGATCGCGGCGAACCAGTCGGGCTGGTTGAACACGTCGATCCGTTCAAAGGTATAGGCGACAGCTTTGAGCGCCATCGCCCAGCGCACCTTGCGCACGAAGGGCGACACCGGCGCGCCGTAGACGACATAGCGCGGCGCGTTCACCCCGCCGGGGCCTTCACATGCGCGATGCCGCGGCGCAGCAGATCGTAGAACACCGGCAGGTTCCAGGCGCAGCGTTCGACCTGCGGATAATAATCGGCGATGCCGGGCATGTCGTAATGGCCGCGGCAATGGCCGAGCGTCAGATATAGCACTTCGCCCTTGCCGATGCGGTGGATGTAAAACACCGGATGATCGGCCTGCGCCCAATCCTTTTCGACGAAGCCGTTCGCCTCGCCGCCGAACTGGCAATGCAGCATGACGTCGAGCTCGCCATGCGTCTCCATCAGATAGAGCTCGTCATCGGTCTCGAACGGCGCGACGCCCTGCACCAGCGGATGGTTCGGCTGGGTGACAAGCACCTTGAACGGCGCGATCGGCGGGTGCGCGACGAACTGGCTGCCGAGCGTCTGCATGAAGAGCGGCGCCCAGCGCGGCGCATCGACGAGCAATTGCCCGTACCCCGCGCCTTCCGGCGACAGGAAACGCAGGATCGAATTGGTTCCGTGCAGCGCATACCAGCGCTTGCCGCCCTCGACATAGGCCTTGAGCGCCTCTTGCGCCTCAAGGCTAGGCATCACGTCGCAGGTATAGGTGACGAGAAAGTCCGACGCCTGAATCGCGGCGATGTTGGAATAATCCTCGAACACCCGCACGCGCACACGCTCGTCCTCGGCCAAAAGCTTGAGGATTTCGAGGCGGGCGAAATCGATGTCGTGGAACTTGCCGCCGGCGATCAGCACGGCGTTGATGCGCTTCTTCTCCATGACGCGCCCCGCCGATCAGTACTGGACGCGTTTGGTGACGCCGCCGTCGATGACGACATTGGTTCCTGTCATGAACGGGCATGCAGGAGAAGCGATGAAGGCGATCGTGCGGGCGACTTCCTCGGCGTTGCCGAGACGGCCCATCGGCACGTTCTTCAGCGTCGCCTCATAGACCGGCGTCATATTGGCCTTGATGTATGCCCACGGGCCGTCATCGACATAGATCGGGCCGGGCGACACCGTGTTCACGCGCACGCCCTTCGGCGCCAGCGCCTGGCTCATCGAGGAAGCGTAGGCGATCACCGCCGCCTTCATCGCGTTGTAAGCCTGCGGACCGAAGAAATCCTCCAGCGCCGCGGTCGACGAGATCGCCACGATGGAGCCGCTGTCGGATTTTTGCAGGAACGGCAGCGCCGCTTCGATGCCGCGCGCCGTGGCGAGCAGATCGAGATTGAAAGTGTTCTTCCAGGTGTCTTCGTTGGCCGGTCCTCCGCCGGCGGAGGAGAAGCAGATGAAGATGTCGCAGCCGCCCAATTGCTCGGCCGCCTGCGCGACCCACGCCTTGTAGGCCGGACCGTCCCCGATATCGACGGCGCCGCCGATGGCGCGCGCGCCCTTGCCGTTCAATTCCTCGACGACCTTGTCGACGCCGGCCTGCCCGCGCGCGCAGATGGCCACGTCGCACCCTTCCGCGACCAAGGTCCGCGCCGTCGCGCGGCCGATGCCGCGGCTCGCGCCCGCCAAAATCGCCTTCTTGCCCTTGAGCCCGAGGTCCATGCCGTCATCCTCCCTGAAGCTGAGCGCCGGTTAAAAGCCGGCTGGATTGTTTTTTCTGTGCAGGACTATACCATCCCAGCCGCGTCGCGCCAGTGCGCGTCGGCGATAAAGTGCGCGCAGGTTTCGCGCCGCGGGGAGTGCGCCGTGGAGATGCAGCTTGATCCGAAGGACGCCGCGTTCCGCGCGGACGTGCGGGCATTCCTGGATGAGAAACTGACGCCCGACATGCGCGAGGAGGCGGCGCGCTCCGCCGGCGTGTGGGCCGAGGGCCCGCTTGTGCGGCGCTGGCACAAGATCCTCTACGAAAAGGGCTGGATCGCGCCGATGTGGCCGGTCGAGTACGGCGGCTGCGGCTGGAGCGTGGTGCAGAAATACATTTGGGACAGCGAACTCGCCGCCGCCAACGCGCCCGCCTTGCCAGCGATGGGGCTGCAGATGTGCGGCCCCGTGATCATGCGCTACGGCACGCCGGCGCAGAAAGAATTCTTTCTGCCGCGCATGCTGTCTGGCGAGCATTATTGGTGCCAGGGCTATTCCGAGCCCGGCGCGGGATCCGATCTCGCAGCGCTGCAAACCAAAGCGACGCGCGACGGCGACGTTTACGTGCTCGACGGCTCGAAAATCTGGACCACGCACGCGCACTACGCCAATTGGATTTTCGTGCTCGCGCGCACGCGCTCGGACGGCAAGCCGCAGCAGGGCATCTCGTTCTTCCTCGTCGACATGGCGACGCCGGGCCTGTCGGTGCGCCCGATCCTGTCGATCTCGGGCGATCATGAAGTGAACCAGGTGTTCTTCGACGGCGTGCGCGTGCCGGCGGAAAACCTCGTGGGGCCTGAGAACGACGGCTGGACGGTGGCGAAATATCTCCTCGAGTTCGAGCGCGGCTCGAGCTTCGCGCCGCGGCTGGAAGCGATGCTGCGCAAAGTGCGCCGGCTCGCCGCCGACGAAGCGCAGGACGGCGCGCGCCTGATCGACGATCGCGATTTCATCGCCCGGCTCAGCGCGCTGGAGGTGCAGGCCGCCGCGGTGGCCGCAACGGAACGGCGGCTGATCTCGACGCTCTCGACCGGGGGCAATCCCGGCCCCTCGGCCTCCTCCATGCTCAAATTGAGCGGCACGGAGACCATGCAGGCCGCGACGGAGTTGGCGCTCGAGGCCGTCGGCGCCTATGCGGCGCCCGATTTTACGGCGGCGCGCCTCGGCAGGGTCAATTGGGCGCCGGGGCCGGCGCATGCGATCCCTGTGACGGCGCGGTACCTTAACAATCGCGCGTCGACCATCTACGGAGGATCGAGCGAGGTGCAGCGCAACATTCTCGCGAAGGTGGCGTTGGGGCTGTGAACGATGGCGAGCGACCCGGAAATTCTGGAGTCGGAGGCGCGGCTAAGCCTCTTTGAACCCGCCGGCATGGCGGCCGAAGACGACGGCTGGCAGAAGCGCAAAAGCGCCCAGACGCGCATCGCGGTGCTTGACGCTGCGGTAAAGTGCCTCGCCGAGTTCGGCTATGCGCGCATGACCACGCAATTGATCGCGCATACCGCCAACATCTCACGCGGCGCGATGCTGCACCACTACGCCACCAAGCAGGAACTGATCGAGAGCGTGATCGATTACACGTTCTACAAGCGCATGGAGCGTCTTTCGCGCGAAATCCGCAAACTGTCGGACCATGAGCGCGTGGTCGAGCAAGCCGGCATCGAGATCTTCTGGACCGGCCTTTTGACGCCCGAATACGAAGCCTATCTTGAGCTGTCGATCGCGGCGCGCACGGACGACGAGTTGCGCGCGATTTTCGAGCCGAAGGCCAAGAAGTTCGACAAGATCTGGTGCGAAGAGATCGCCTCGATCTTCCCGGAATGGCGGAACAAGCGCGCGAAGCTTCAGCTCGCCGTCGATTTCTGCATCGCGGCGATGGAAGGGCTTCTGCTCAACCGCTCGGTCTGGGAGCCGCGCGAACGCCGCATCGCCATCCGCCGCCTCGTGTCGCTGGCGATCCTGGAGGTGCGCGACGGCGACCTCGGCGACCGCGCCCTCGCCTGATCAGGCGATATGCGCCTTGAGCGCTGCGTTGAACGCATCGGCCTTTTCGATCTGCGGCATGTGACCCGCGCCGGCGATGCGCACGCGCTGTGCGCTGGCCGGCAGAAGCGCGTCATCCGGCGCGCTCACGACGGCGTCCGCCTCGCCGGTGACGATCAGCAGCGGCGCCGCGACCGCGCCGAGACGCGCGCCGAGGCCGGCGAGCGCTGATGTCTCGAACATCATTGCGCGCAGCGCCGACAGCGCCTCCTCCACGCCGTCGATTCGCTTGGCCCGCACGAGGTTTTCGGCGAGCTCCTTGGTGGCGAACGTGGGCGCTGCATGTCGCGCGAGCGCCCGGCGGCGATGAAGCCGTCGATATAGGTCCGATTGACCTGTGCGCCGGGAAGGCCCGCCGCGCACACCAGCGTCAATGTCGCCACGCGCTGCGGCGCCGCAAGGGCCGCAGCCAGCGCCACAGCGCCGCCAAGCGAATGGCCCACAAGATTGACGCGATCGAGGCCCAAGGCGTCGACCGCCGCGAGGATGGTGCGCGCCAAAGCAGCCGGATCGGCGTCGGCGATACGCTTTTCCGATTTGCCATGGCCCGGCAATTCCAGCGCATAGACAGCGCGCGCATCGGCCAGCGCGCCCATGGCGAGCGTCCAGTTTTCAGCATCGCCGCCGAAGCCGTGAATGAACACGACAGGAAGCCCGGCGCCCCCCTCGCCGGCGTGGGCGACATTGAGCCGAACGCCGTCCGCGTCGACGGTGCGGTTCGCCAAACCGCCCTCGCCGGCGGCCTCGCCCTCGACGACGAAGCGCGCGTTGAAATCGGCGATGTAGGCGTCGATCTCAGCGTCGCTGACCTCGGGCGCGGCCATGACCGCCAGCAGCGCGCCGACCGGCAGCGTATCGTCGACCTGCGCGATGATGCGGCGCAGCACGCCGCTTTCCGCCGCCTCGCCGACATTGGTGATCTTGCTGGTCTCGACCTCGACCAGCTCCTCGCCGGCGCGCACCGCATCGCCCTCGGCCTTCAGCCAGCCGGTGACCTTCCCCTCGATCATCGACAGGCCCCATTTCGGCATTTTCACCGGCGTGATGCCCGACATCGCGCGCGCCTCCCCAAAATCCGCGGGACGCACTGGAAACGCCCCTCTTGACCTGATAGAACGAGCGCAAGAAAAAAAACAAGCAAGAATGTCTTTTTCGCCGGCGCAGACCGGCATCCTGGGAGCGAAACCATGGAAGGATCGGCGGGCGTGGTCGGACAAGCGCGCAAAGGCGTCGAGCGCAGCCCTGGGCTGACCTATCAGGAAGTGCTCGACATGGACACGCGGCCGGTGCCGGACGTCCTGCGCGAGCAGCGCGTCCCCGACCTCGCGACTGATCCGATCCCGATCTCGCGCTACACCGACGCGGCGTTCTTTCGCGAGGAGGTCGAGAAGGTTTGGCTCCGGGTGTGGCAGTTCGCATGCCGCGAGGAGGACATCCCCAATCCCGGCGATTTCGCCATCTATGACGTAGTGGGCAAATCGTTGTTGATCGTGCGCCAGAAGGACGGCGCCATCAAAGCCTTCGCGAATTCCTGCCTGCATCGCGGCCGCAAGCTCGCCACCGCGGGCGGATGCAAGGAAAAGTTCCGCTGCATGTATCACGGCTGGACGTGGAACAATGACGGCTCGTTCTTCGAGAACCCGATGCCGTGGGATTTCCCGCAAGCGCCGCCGGAAATGTTGCGCTTGCCAGAAGTGAAAACCGGAACCTGGGCCGGTTTCGTGTTCATCACCTTCGATCCCAACGCACCGCCGCTCGAAAGCGTCATCGATCCGCTGCCGCGCCATTTCGCGCGCTGGCGGTTGGAGGATTGCGTCAAGAGCGTGCACGTTGCGAAGGTAATCCCGGCGAACTGGAAAGCGGTGAGCGAGGCCTTCATGGAATCGCATCACAGCCTCACCACGCATCCGCAGATTTTGCCCTATCTGGCGGATGAAAATTCGCAGTACGACGTGCTCTCCGATCACGTGACGCGGCAGATTTCAGCGAGCGGCGTTCCAAGCCCCTTCGTCGATGAGAGCAAGATTTCCCCCGACGACATCATCGCGGCCATGTTCGGCACATCGGGACGCACCAATCCCAGCGGCGCCGCGCCGATGAGCGTGCCGCCCGGAACGACGGCGCGCGCGTTCGCAGCCGAGGTGTTCCGCCAGACATTGAGCGCGGAGGACGGTCACGATTATTCCGACAAGTCCGACGCGGAAATGCTCGATCCGATGCTCTACAACATCTTTCCGAACATGAGCTTTTGGGCCGGTTTTGCGCCCAATCTCGTGTATCGCTGGCGTCCAGTCGGCCTGTCGCACGAGCACACTTTGATGGAAGTGATGCGCCTGCGGCGCGCGCCGAAGAACGGTCCCCGGCCGAAGCCCGTGCCCATGCACATGCTGAGTGACGCCGAGAGCTGGCGCGATGCGCCCGAACTTGGCGGTTTAGCGGACATCTTCGAGCAGGACATGGCGAACCTGCCCTATGTGCAGGAAGGCCTGAACGCATCATTGAGCGGCGTCGTACACTTCGGGCGCTACTCGGAAATGCGCATACGCCAACACCACGTGATGCTCGACCGTTACATGGGACGGAAATAGCGCCGATGGCCTTTTCGGGACCCTTCGAGGATCAGCTCGCCATCCGCGGGCTGATCGAAGCCTACGCCGACGCCGTGTTCCGCTTCGACGCCGACGCCTGGGCCGAGACCTGGGCCGAGGACGCCGTGTGGGACCTGATGGGCACGCGCGTGGAGGGGCGCGCCGCGATCGTGGCGCTGTGGCGCCAGGCGATGAGCGCTTTCGATGCGGTGGCGTTCACCGCCATGCCCGGCGCGCTGACCATCACGGGCGATCGCGCACAGGGGCGCAGCTACACAACCGAAACCTTGAAGCCGAAAGCGGGCGGGCTGCGGCGCGTGAACGGCGCATATGAAGACAGCTTCGTCAAACGCGACGGGCGTTGGCTGTTTGCGTCGCGCGCGTTTCGGATCGTCATCGATGATGCGCAGGATGTGAAACAATGACCATTGTTGTGGCGGGAATCGTCGACGTCGATCCGGAGCGCCGGGACGAAGCGCTGCGCGGCGCCAAGCCGCATATCGACGGCGCGCTGACGCAGCCGGGCTGCGTGCGTTATTCCTGGACGGCGGATCTCAACCTGCCAGGCCGCATCGACGTGTTCGAAGAATGGACCGACGAAGCCTCCTTCGCCGCCCACCTCGCAGGCCCGCAATACCGCAACATGCTGGGACACATGCAGGGCTTCGCGATCAAGAACGCCGTCACCAAGAAATATCGCGTCGACCTCAGCGAGCCCGTCTACGACCCGACCGGCAAACCGCGCGCGGATTTTTTCACCGCGTGACGCGCCATCCCCGTCTCCCCTTGTGGGAGAAGGTGTCGGCGAAGCTGACGGATGAGGGGTGCTCGCGGAATCCTGCAAAGATTTTCGCCGACACCCCTCATCCGTCTTGTCGCGTTCCGCGACAGTCCACCTTCTCCCACAAGGGGAGAAGGTGGGGGTGGCGCACATCACCGCGCCAAATATTTATCCAGCGTGCGGTGGAAATGCCGGATGCGGATTTCTTGGTAATTGCCGAGTTCGATCTTGCGGTTCTTCGAGGCCTTCAGGCCTTCCTGCACGTAAGGCAGGTTCGCCATGTCCTGGTCGAACACGCCGGCGAGCGCGGGACTGAGCAAATCCGACGCGGCAGACCACGGCTCAGCTTCGGTGAGAAAGCGCATTTGCGCGCTGCGCGGCATCGGCTGGCCGGGCGGCACGCGCGTCAGCAGACGAACCTCCATCAGACAATGGTCCTGATCGGGCCACGGGCGCCAGCGATAGACGATGTTCGGCATGAAGCCGCCCCACGGCCCGAAGTTCGGAAACACGTTGTAGGTGAACGCGTCGAGCAGCTCGGAATCCGAAGCGTGATCGTGATCGTGCCCGAACATCTCCTTGAAGCGCACACGATTGGCCGCGGCCATCGTCTTTCGGGCGGTTTCGCCCGCGGGCACCTCGACGCGCAGATCGGCGGTTTCGCCGCCGCGCCCGTTCGATTTGATGAATTCGTCGACGATATATTGCTCGGGCAAATTCTTGTCGTACAGGTGCGGCGACAGCACGGCGAACGGCGTCAGCGCGCGGTTCATGTGGTCGCCATAGACGTCGTAACGCGTGTTCGCATCGCCGGTGAACGGCAGGATGTGCGGGTGCGTAATGACGGAATGCCACGCCTCCATGAAGGCTTCCATCGTAGCCTTCCAATTGGCGGGGATGACCTTGCCGACCCAGGCGGCGGTGACGCATTCCTCATGGCGCCAGCGCGCGAAATGCGTGGTGAGCGGATGCGCCCATTCCTCGAAGGGCGGCGCATTCTCATCTTCGTTGACGAAAATATAGCCGCCCCAGCGCGCCACGCGCAGCTCCGGCAGGCCGAATTCCTTCTTTTTGATGTGCCCGAAATCCCACTGGCAGGGAATGTCTTTCAGGCTGCCGTCATTGTTCCAGGTGAAGCCGTGGAACGGGCACTTGAACTCTTTGGACCAGCCGGACTCCGTACGCAGCAGACGCCCGCGATGCAGGCACACATTGTAGAACGCTTTGACGCCGCCGTCCTTCTGGCGCGTGATCAGGAAGCTCTTGTCGACGAGCTTGTAGACGACCGTGTCGCCGGGCTCGGGCAATTCTTCTTCCCGCGCAACCATCTGCCACACGCGCGGCCACATCTTTTCCAGCTCGGCTTCGAAAAAGGCGCGGCTGGTGTAACGCTCGGTCGAGAGCGGCGCGGAGCCCATATATTCGTAGGATTGCGCGCGCATGAAATCCGGCACCGGGCGGGTGTCGGCGTCGAAGATGTCGTCCAGGGACGGCCCCGGGCACCGCGCATCGCCGAGCTTCACCTTGCCTGCGCCATCCGCCGCCATGTTCGCCTCCGTTTGTGCTCGGCCGCTAGGCGCGGCCGAGGATCGCCACCGCCGACAAGCCCGGCGCGCCATAGACTTGGCTGTAGCCGATCCGCGCGCCCTCGACCTGACGCGCGCCGGCGCCGCCGCGCAATTGGACGACGTTTTCGTAGATTTGGCGCAGGCCCGACGCCGCGACCGGTTCGCCGCAGGCGATGCAGCCGCCATCGGTGTTCACCGGCAGCTTGCCGCCGAGGCGCGTTTCGCCGTCCTGGATCATGCGCTCCTGCTCGCCGTCGGCGCAGAAGCCGTTCTCCGCCATGTGCATGATTTCGGCGCCGCTCTCGGTGTCTTGCAACTGCGCGACATCGACGTCGTCAGGCCCAAGACCCGCCATCTCGAAAGCGGCGTTCGCCGCAAGCGTGGTCGGCGAGCCGCCGCGTTCAATGCGCAGCGACGGAGCGAAGACTTCGAAGGAACCTTCCGGCCGCGTGCGCACGGCGGCGCTCAACACTTTGACCTGCGCGCGTCCCAAGGCGCGCGCTTTCTTCTCCGACGCGAGAATGAGCGCCACAGCGCCTTCGGACGGGCTGCAGAACATGTATTTCGTCAGCGGATCGTTCACGATTTCAGCTTGCAGGATGGTGTCGGCGTCGACCGGCTGGCGCCGCCAGGCATGCGGCGCATGCACCGCGTTGGCGAACGCCTTCTCCGCCACCAGCGCCAGCGTACGCGATGTGACGCCGTGCAGCTGCATGTAGCGCATGATCTTCATGCCGAAGAATTGCGTGGTCAGCATCATGCCGGTTTCGCCGTACCACGCGGGCAAGCCCCATTGCTCAGGGTTGGCGTTGAAGGCGCCGCGCGGATGCTTGTCGAAGCCGACCGCGACGCCGACGTCGAACTCGCCCGACTTGATCGCCCAATAGCCCGAAAGCATCGCCGAGCCGCCCGTGGCGCACCCATTGGCGACATTGATGAATTGCACGCCGCTCAAGCCCAGGCGCGGCAAGAGCGCATCGGCGTTGCCGGACGCCGACGAGCCGCCGAAGGCGAATTGCATCGCGCTCCAATCCAGGCCCGCATCGGCGAGCGCGGCGCGCACCGCCAATTCGCCCTGATCGAGGCCGCTGAGATCGTCATGGCGGCCGAAGGCGTGGATGCCCGCGCCAATCACGTAAACGTCGCTCATGGCGTCTCCTCTCAGGCGGGCTCGAAGGCGTAGGTCAACAACTGGCTGGCGCCGTCGGCGGGCGCGACGATATCGGTCGTGAGCCGCATCGGCATCCCGATCCGCAGCGCGGCGAAATTGTCCGTCTTGATCCGCGTCTCGACGATGATCTGCCCCGGCAGTTCGACATAGCCGACGGCGTAGGGCTTGAATTTCTTGGGATCGAGCTCGCCCTTGAAGGGCGTCTTGGGCGGAAAGCGCTGCACCGTATAAGACCAGAGCACGCCTTCGCTCTTCAGCGGCGTTTCCTCGTAGCGCGCTGCGGCCGGCCCCGTGGGCATCGGGAAGGCGTAGGCGCCGCCATCGCGCGCCCGGCCGCCCAGAAGCACGGGCGTCGCCCCGTCCATGCGCAAGGCGCTTACGACCTGCGGTTCGGCCATGTCATTGTCCCGTTGAGCGCACGCTGGCACGAAACAATCATCTATGCTCTAAACCGTCAAGCTTGTCGGTTTTACCGTAAAGGAAACTGCCGCATGGAGCGAGACACGATCCGGTCATTGGCGGACCTGACGCGCGTGCACGCGCGCGCACGCCCCGACGCCGTCGCGTTCGTCTTCGAGGACCGCATCACGACGTATGGCGCGCTCGACCGACAATCCAACCAGACCGCGAACGCGCTGAGGCAAGCCGGCGTCGGGCGCGGGGACCGCATCGCTTATATCGGCAAGAATCTCGACCGCTATTTCGAGGCGCTGTGCGCGGCGGCGAAGATCGAAGCGGTGATGACGCCAGTGAATTGGCGCCTCGCCGGGCCGGAGATCATCTACATCGTCAATGATTGCAAAGCGAAGGCGCTGCTCGTCGGCGCGGAGCTGCTCGACATGGTGGAGGAGATCAGGCCGCAGCTGACCGGCGTGACCCATTTCATCTCCATGGAACAACCGCGCGCCGGCTGGATCGATTACGAAACGTGGCGCGACGCGGCGCCGGACGCGGACCCAGGCGGCGCGCCAGGGCCGGATGACGTCGCGCTGCAGCTCTACACGTCCGGCACCACCGGCCGGCCGAAAGGCGCGATGCTGCCGACGCGCGGCTTCACCGCGCTGCGCGAGCTGAGCGAGAAATCGCCCGATCAATGGAACAAGTGGAGCGACATCGACGTGTCGCTCGTCGCCATGCCCTGCTTCCATATCGGCGGCACAGGCTGGGGCGTGACGGGCCTGTTCTACGGCGCCAAGGGCGTGATCATGCGCGAGTTCGATCCCACGCGCGTGCTCGACTTCTTCACCCGTTTCGGCGTGACGAAACTGTTCATGGTGCCGGCGGCGATGCAAATCGTGCTCAATCAGCCCGGCGCGCGCGAGGTCGATTATTCGCGCCTGCGCTACATGCTCTACGGCGCTTCGCCCATCCCGCTCGACCTGCTGCGCGAGGCGATGGCGGTGTTCAAATGCGGCTTCGTGCAGATGTACGGCATGACCGAAACCACCGGCACGATTTGCGCCCTGCCGCCGGAAGATCACACGCCCGAAGGCGGCCCGCGCATGCGCTCGGCCGGCAAGGCGCTGCCGGGTGTAGAGCTGGCGATCCTGGACGAGGCGGGCAATCACCTGCCGGCGGGCGCGGTGGGCGAAATCGCGACGCGCTCCCAGGCCAATATGGTGGGCTATTGGAACCTGCCCGACGCCACCGCAGCCACTCTCGCCGGCGACAATTGGCTGCGCACGGGCGATGCGGGCTATATGGACGAGGACGGCTATCTCTACGTCCATGACCGCGTGAAAGACATGATCATTTCCGGCGGCGAGAACATTTATCCCGCCGAAGTGGAGAGCGCGATCTACGGCCACCCCGCCGTCGCCGACGTCGCCGTCATTGGCGTGCCGGACGACAAATGGGGCGAGGCGGTGAAGGCGATGGTCGTGCTGCGCGACGGCGCCAGCGCGACGCCGGCGGAAATCATCGCCTATGCGCGCGAACGCATCGCCGGCTACAAATGCCCCAAGAGCGTCGATTTCATCGCCGCCCTGCCGCGCAACCCTTCCGGCAAAATTCTTCGCCGCGAACTGCGCGCGCCGTTCTGGGAAGGACGCACGAGGCAGGTGAATTGAACGAAGGCTCCTTCTCCCCTTGTGGGAGAGGGATAAGCCCTCACTCTCCCTTCGTGCGGTAATCGCCGAATTCACCGTCGCGGACATTCAGCGCATCCTTCACGCTTTCGCGAAACTTCGCGAACATGGCGCGCGAGCTTTCCGTGGTCAGCGCGAGCGCCTGCAATTCCGTTCCCGCGCGCACCGCTGCGCGCACGCCCATCACCTCCATGGCGCGATGCACCGAGCGCTTGTTCATCTGCTGCACGTCAGTCGGGATTTTCGCGGCGCGCACGGCGATCGCCAGCGTTTCGCGCTCCAGATCCGCGGCGGGATAGGCGCGGTTGGCGAAGCCGACGCGCACGGCTTCCACGCCGCTGATCGCCTCGCCCGTCAGCATCATCTCCATCGCTGGGCGCATGCCGCACAGAAAGGCGTGAAACTGGTTGTCCGGCGGGCTCATATTGCGCACCGGAGGATAGCCGATCTGCGCATCCTCGGCGACATAGACGAGGTCGCACGCGGCGGCGAGCTCCGATCCGCCGGCGAGACACCAGCCATGCACCTGGGCGATCACGGGCTTGGCGAGATCCCAGATGCGGAACGCGCCTTCGACGACATGACGCGCCCATTGGCCGGGGCCGCCGGCGGTATGGTACGGCAGGCGCTGGCGGGCGCCCTCGGGCGACAGATCGTATCCGGCGGAGAAGCACGCGCCTGCGCCGCGGATGATCGTCACCCGCACGGCTGCGTCCCGGTCATGCGCCTCCAGCGCCGCGAACAGCTCGGCGCGCAGCGCGTTCGAGAGCGCGTTGCGCTTCTCCGGCCGGTTCAGCGTGATGCGCCTCACATGCTCCGCCGGCTCATCGATGACAATCAGGCTCGCATCCGACATCGCGCATCTCCATCCGCTTTTGGTGTTTGCGGAGAGGATTTGCGGCGGAAACCTGCGCCGCCGTCAAGCGCCGGCTGTCGGGGCGCGGTCAACCGAACGGCGCGGCGGGCGCCTTGTGGTGCTCGTCGATGACTTCGTCGTCGTTGGCGTCGACTTCGTGGAGCACGACGTCATAGCCCCACAGATCGGCCAGATGCTGCAGCACCTTGTCGGCGTCATCGCTTTCGAGCGTGACGCCGTCGATGACGCGATGATGCAGGATCAAGCGGCGATCGCCGGCGAGATCGACGTCGACGATCTGGATGTCGGGCTCGCGCCGCGTGATGTCGTAATGCCGCGACAGGGCGCGGCGCAGATTGCGGTAGCCGCGCTCGTCATGAATCGCAGCGACTCGCATCTCGTCTTCGTCCTCGTCGTCGACGACCTGGAAGAAGCCCATCTTGCGCATGAGGTGCGGGCTGAGGAATTGCGACACGAAACTCTCGTCGCGGTAATTGGCCCAGACGTCCTTCAGCACCTGATACGGATCCCTGCTGCC
The DNA here is from genome assembly GCA_964568575.1 of uncultured Caulobacteraceae bacterium. GTDB lineage: Bacteria > Pseudomonadota > Alphaproteobacteria > Caulobacterales > Aquidulcibacteraceae > RI-43. Next base: position 10,078 of record CAZMRN010000004.1, on the reverse strand, counting down.
GGCGATGTCGGGCAGCCAGAGCTTGTCCTCGTCGGTCGGCTCCAGGCAGATGCGTTCGATGTCCTGCATCATCGCAAAGCCCAGCGCGTAAGGGTTGATCCCAGAATAGCGCCGGTCATTGAAGGCCGGCTGCATCACCACATTGGTGTGGGAGTGGAGAAACTCCAGGAAGGCGCCGTCGTCGATCTGTCCGCGCTCATAGAGGCGCTGCATGATGCGGTGATGGGTGTAGGTGGCGCAGCCTTCGTTCATCATCTTGGTTTGGCGCTGCGGGTAGAAATATTGCGCGATCAGCCGCACGATGCGCAGCACCTCGCGCTGCCAGCCCTGCAGGCGCGGCGAGGTCTTTTCCAGGAAGTAGAGAATGTTCTCTTCCGGCAGGCCCAGGAGCGCGCGACGGCGCTCCTCCAAATCCTTGTCCTTGCTGTTGCGCCGGCGCTTTTGCGGCACCGTGCGCCACAGATCGTTGAAAAGCGCCTCGCCATGCTCGCGGCGCTCGCGCTCGCGCCGCTCCTCGGAGCGCAGATCAGGCATGCGCTTGCGCGGAAAGCGATGCACGCCATGGCTTTGCAGCGCGTGGGCCGCATCCAATAGGCGCTCGACCTGCGCTTCGCCGTAACGCTCCTCACACTTGGCGATGAAGCCCTTGGCGAAATCGAGATAGTCGAGAATGCCGTCGGCGTCGGTCCATTGCCGGAACACGTAATTGTTCTTGAAGAAGTGATTGTGCCCGAACGCGGCGTGCGCCAGCACCAGCGTCTGCATCGTCGCCGAGTTTTCCTCCATGATGTAGACGATGCACGGATTGGAATTGATCACGATCTCGTAGGCGAGCCCCTGGAAGCCCTTGCGATACATCGCCTCGTTGGCTGCGAATTGCTTGCCGAACGACCAGTGCTTGTAGAACAGCGGCATGCCGACGCTGGAATAAGCGTCGAGCATTTGCTCGGAGGTGATCACCTCGATCTGGTTGGGATAGGTGTCGAGCCCAAGCTCGCCCTCGCCGATTGCGCGAACCGCCTCATAGATGCGGTCAATCGTGCCGAAATCCCACTCCACGCCCGAATAGAGCAGCGACGAGGCCGGATTCTTGATGCGGGCAGTCATGAAGCCTCCGCGCCCTGGCGGCGTTGGAAAAGGTCGCGAAAAACGGGAAATATGTCGCGGCGATGGCGCACTTTGCGCATGGCGATCGCCGCCTTGCCCGCCACCATCGCCTCATAGGTGCGCCACAGGCTCGTGGGCCGCCCCATCGAGGCGCCCATCGGCATGTCGTCCTCGTCGGCGCCCACCTCGAGATAGGCGTAATACTGGCACATCGGCAGGATGAGGTCGGTCAACAGCGCCGCCGTCTTGGCGTTGTCGGAGGTCGAATTGTCGCCGTCCGAGGCCTGCGCGGCGTAGATGTTCCAATCCGCCAGCGGAAAGCGCGCATCGACGATGCGCGCCATTTCCTCCAGCGCGGTCGACACGACGGTGCCGCCGGTTTCGCGGCTGTAGAAGAAGGTCTGCTCGTCGACCTCTTCGGCCTGGTGCGTGTGACGGATGAACACCACTTCGACCCGGTCGTAGCGGCGCTTCAAAAACAGATAGAGCAGCGAATAGAAGCGCTTCGCGAGGTCCTTCATGTGCTCGTCCATCGAGCCGGACACGTCCATCAGGCAGAACATCACCGCCTGCGCCACCGGTCGGGGCACCGCCTCGAAGCGGCGATAGCGCACGTCGATGGGATCGATATAGGGGATGACCTTGGCGCGGCGCTGCAGGCGATCGAGTTCGGCGCGCAGCGGCGCGATCTCGGCCTCGTCCGCGCCGGCGGCTTCCCGCGCGGCGATCTGCTCCTTCAGGGCGGCGATGTCTTCCGGGCGCGGCCGGCGCAGCGCAATGCGGCGCGACATGGAATTGCGCATCGTGCGCGGAATTGAAATCGAGGCCGGCGAGCCGGAGGTGCGATAGCCGGCGCGTCGCCACTCCTCCACCGCCTCGCCCATGACCTGACGCTTGGCCATGTCGGGCAGCTCCAGATCTTCGAGAAACAGATCCAGGAACTCGTCGTCGGACAAAGCGAAGCGGTAATCGTCCTGGCCCTCGCCGCTGTCTGAGGGACCGCCGCGCCCCTCGCCGCCTTGCGGGCGGGGAATGGAATCGCCCTCCACGTAATTCTTGTTGCCGGGCAGAAGATAATCGCGCACGCCGCCGCTTGCGGCGCGCCGCAGACTGGGCTCCTGCACGCCGCCGGCGGGGATGGCGACGTCTCCGCCCTTGTCGACGTCCTTGATCGACCGGTCGCGCGAGGCCTCGCGCACCGCTTTGCGCACCAGAGCGCGTGCGCGGCGAATGAAGCGTTGCCTGTTCGCCAGGCTCTTGCCGCCTGGATTGAGCCTGCGGTCGATGACGTGCATCCGGCTTCCGCTTACCCCGCCTGTTTGACGCGCATGTACCACTCGACCAACCGGCGCACCTGGCGCTCGGTGTAGCCGCGCGCGACCATGCGCTCGACGAATTCCTCGTGCTTCTTTTCGGAATC
>CAZMRN010000004.1:6992-7531 GCA_964568575.1 uncultured Caulobacteraceae bacterium | reverse complement strand
ATCCTTCTTCGAGCCGAAGCTGATCACGGGCAACAGATCCTCGACCTGCGAGAACATGCGCCGCTCGATCACTTCACGAATTTTCTCGTACGACGTCCAGGAGGGATTTTTGCCGCCATGGCTGGCGCGCGCCCGCAGCGTGAACTTCACCACCTCGTTGCGGAAATCCTTTGGATTGGCGATGCCGGCCGGCTTTTCGATCTTGGACAGCTCCTGATTGAGAAGCTCCCGGTTGAGCAATTGGCCGGTGTCGGGATCCTTGAAATCGATGTCTTCGATCCAGGCGTCCGCGTAATCGACATAGCGATCGAACAGGTTCTGCCCGTAATCGTGATAGCTCTCGAGATAGGCCTTTTGGATTTCGTGGCCGATGAATTCGGCGTAGCGCGGCGCGAGCTCGGCCTTGATGAACTCGAGATACTGGGCCTCGCGCTCCTGCGGGAATTGATCGCGCTTGATCGCCTGCTCGAGCACGTACATCAGGTGCACCGGATCGGCCGCCACTTCCTGCGTGTCGTGGTTGAAAGTCGCGGCGAGCA
>CAZMRN010000004.1:6129-6931 GCA_964568575.1 uncultured Caulobacteraceae bacterium | reverse complement strand
TTGTATTCCTGCATCGTGCGCGCCTTGGGATCGACCTCCTTCAGGCTCTCGCCATTATAGACGCGCATCTTGGCGAAGAGGTTCGAGTTTTCGTGCGGCTTCAAGCGCGACAAGACGGAAAAACGCGCCATCATCTCCAGCGTGCCCGGCGCGCAGGGCGCATCGGCGAGCTCGGACTTCGACACCAGCTTTTCGTAGATGCGCTGCTCTTCGTTGACGCGCAGGCAATACGGCACCTTGATCACGAAGATCCGGTCGATGAAGGCCTCGTTGTTTTTGTTGTTCTTGAAGCTCTGCCATTCCGCCTCGTTCGAGTGCGCCATGATGACGCCCTGGAACGGGATCGCGCCGATGTTCTCCGTGCCGACATAATTGCCCTCCTGCGTGGCGGTCAGCAGCGGGTGCAGCATCTTGATCGGCGCTTTGAACATCTCGACGAATTCGAGCACGCCCTGGTTGGCGCGGTTCAGGCCGCCGGAATAGGAATAGGCGTCGGGATCGTTTTGGGCGAGCGTCTCGAGGCGGCGAATGTCGACCTTGCCGACGAGCGATGAGACGTCCTGGTTGTTTTCGTCGCCTGGCTCGGTCTTGGCGATGGCGATCTGGCGCAGCCGCGACGGCATGACTTTGACGACGCGGAATTTCGTCAAATCGCCGTTGAATTCGTCCAGGCGTTTGACGCACCACGGGCTCATCAGCCCGTTCAGGCGGCGGCGCGGAATATTGTATTTTTCCTCCAGCCGCGTCGCCATCGTCTCGGGATCGAACAGGCAGAGCGGGCTCTCGAAGATCGGGCTGAGTT
>CAZMRN010000004.1:0-6065 GCA_964568575.1 uncultured Caulobacteraceae bacterium | reverse complement strand
AGCGAGGATGTGCCCCCGCCGACCGGGCCGAGCAGGTAGAGGATCTGCTTGCGCTCCTCCAGGCCCTGCGCGCCGTGACGCAGGAAGGACACGATGCGCTCGATCGTCTCCTCCATGCCGTAGAATTCGGCGAAGGCGGGATAGATCCGCAGCGTGCGGTTCATGAACACGCGGCCCAGCCGCGCATCCTTCGCCGTGTCGATCAGCTCAGGCTCGCCGATCGCGGCGAGCAGGCGCTCATGCGCGCCGGCGTACATCAGCGGATCGGTTTTGCAGGCGTCGAGAAAATCCTGCAGCGACATCTCGGCGTCCCGCCGCGCCTCGAAGCTCTTGGCGTAGGTTTTGAACAGATCGTCAGACATCCTGTCTCCTGTCCTGTCCGGCGCCGGCGCATCCTCGTGCAGCCGGGAGCAGCGACGCCTTACCAAAATGTAGTGCGCGCAGGGCGCGCCGACGTGGCGCCGCGCCGATCACAATTGCAGTAAGGCCCCTTTTTGCAGCATTTGGTTGATCCCGCGGCGCGCGACGCCGCATTCGCGACTTTTGCAGCGCGGTGCGGTCGTCCATGGCCGGACGATCCCCACGACGCGCCGGCGTTGCGCACTAAACCACGATGTCCGCCGCGCAACCATCGCCTTCTTCTCCTGCGGACGACAGCTTATGGCAGTTCGCGCGGAGTCGGATCGGCGCGCCAGGAAATTCGCGCTGTCGCAGCGCACGCTCGACGGCGCCGCCGGCCGCAGGCTAAGTTATTGACCGGCAAGGAATGCTCATGGCGGTCGCTAGTCGTTCAGACCTGGAAGGCGTGGAGGCGGCGCTGGCGCGCGCGCCGCTGTTTCGGACCATGTCGCCGGAAGGCCTCAAGCGGCTTGCAGCCGCTGGCTCGACGCTGAATCTCGACGCCGGCGCCCGGCTCTGCGCCAAGGGCGAGCCCGGCGAGGCGGCGTTCGTGGTGCTGGAGGGCGAAGTCGAGGTGTCGCTGTCGACCGAGGGCGGGCGCGACGTGCGCCTGGCGGCGCTCGGCCCTGGCGCCGTGATCGGCGAGATGGCCTCGATCGACGGCGGCCCGCGCTCGGCCGACATGGCCGCCACCCGCCGCACCCGGCTGGTGCGCATTCCACGCGAGGCGATGGTCACGGCCATGCGCACCGAGCCGGACGCCCTGTTCGATCTCGTCATCGAGCTGTGCCAGCGCCTGCGGGGCGCCGACGGCGTCATCGAGGATTCCGCCATCCTGGATCTCGGCGGCCGGCTCGCCCGCCTGCTGCTGACCGAGGCCAAAAGCGGGGCGGTCATCTCCCTCACCCAGGTCGAGATGGCGCGCCGGATCGGCGCCTCGCGGGAAAAGGTGAACCGCAAGCTGCATGAATGGCGCGAGGCGGGCTGGATCAGCCTGGGCAAATCCGGCGTCCGGCTCGAGCGGCGCGGCCAACTCGAAGCGCTGATCGAAAGTCTCCGCGCGCGCTGACCGCCGCCCTTCTCCCTCTCCCTCCGAATGGAGGGAGAGGGTTGGGGTGAGGGTGGAGCCCCCACGCTTCAGACGTCGCACAGCCCCCTCACCCTGCCCTCTCCCCCGTCGACGGGGGAGAGGGTGCAAGGATAGGCCCGCGCCCCTAAAGCGAGGCGCAAAAAAAATCGGATGAAAATCCGGCGCGGCGCCGCCTATCTGCACCCTGCATGGCTGAAACCCGCCCCCGGACCTTGACCCACCTCGACCGCCTGGAGGCCGAGGCGCGAGGTCGTCGCCGTCTGCGAACGGCCGGTGATGCTTTACTCGATCGGCAAGGACAGCTCGGTCCTGCTGCACTTGGCGCTGAAGGCCTTCTTTCCGGGCAAGCCGCCCTTCCCCTTCCTGCATGTCGACACCACGTGGAAGTTCCGCGAGATGATCGCCTTCCGCGACGCGCGCGCCAAGGCGCTTGGGCTCGATCTCCTGGTGCACACCAATCCCGAAGGGCTCGCCGCAGGGATCAACCCGATCACCCACGGCGCCACGGTCCACACCGACATCATGAAGACGCAGGCGCTGAAACAGGCGCTCGACAAATACGGCTTCGACGCAGCCTTCGGCGGCGCCCGCCGCGACGAAGAAAAGAGCCGCGCCAAGGAGCGCATCTTCTCCTTCCGCTCCGCCCAGCACCGCTGGGATCCGAAAAACCAGCGCCCCGAATTGTGGAGCCTCTACAATGCGCGCCTGCGCAAGGGCGAATCCTTGCGCGTGTTCCCGCTCTCGAACTGGACGGAGCGCGACATCTGGCAATACATCGCGCGCGAAAACATTCCGCTGCCGCAGCTCTATTTCGCCGCCGAGCGCCCGGTCGTGGTGCGCGACGGCGCGCTGATCATGGTCGACGATGATCGCCTGCCCTTGCGGCCCGGCGAAACGCCCGAGATCAAGCGCGTGCGCTTTCGCACGCTCGGCTGCTATCCCCTCACCGGCGCCATTGAGAGCGACGCCGACACGCTCGACGCGATCATCGAGGAGACCTTGGGCGCGGTCGTCTCCGAGCGCCAGGGCCGCGCCATCGACCATGACCAAAGCGCCTCGATGGAGAAGAAGAAGCAGGAAGGGTATTTCTGATGGCCGCCGACAGCGCCGCCTGGCGCCGCGACATGGACAAGGACGCGCGGCTGTTGCGGTTCATCACCTGCGGCTCGGTGGATGACGGCAAGTCGACGCTGATCGGCCGGCTGCTCTACGATTCCAAGCTGATCTTCGACGACCAGCTGGCCGCGCTGGAGGCCGATTCCAAAAAAGCCGGCACGCAGGGCGGCGCGCTTGATTTCGCGCTCTTGGTCGACGGTCTCGCCGCCGAGCGGGAGCAAGGCATCACCATCGACGTGGCCTATCGCTTCTTCGCCACCGAGAAGCGCGCCTTCATCGTCGCCGACACGCCGGGCCACGAACAATTCACGCGCAACATGGTCACCGGCGCATCCACCGCCGATCTGGCGGTGATCCTGATCGACGCGCGCAAGGGCGTGCTGACCCAGACGCGGCGGCATTCCTATCTCGTCTCGCTGATCGGCATCCGCCATGTCGTTTTGGCGGTGAACAAGATGGACCTCGTCGGCTACGACGAAGCGGCGTTCGCGCGCATCGTTGCGGACTATCGCGCCTTCGCCGCGCAGATCGGGCTGCATGACATAACCGCCATTCCGATTTCAGGCCTGCAAGGCGACAACATCACTGCGCGCAGCGCAGCCACGCCGTGGTACGCCGGCCCCACGCTGATCGACCATCTCGAGACGGTCGAAATCGATTCCGAGGCGGCCCAGGCGGGCCCGTTGCGTCTGCCCGTGCAATGGGTCAACCGGCCGAATCTCGATTTCCGCGGCTTTTCGGGACGCATCGCTTCCGGAATCGTTCGTCCCGGCGACCGCGTGCGCATCGCGCCTTCGGGGCGCGAAAGCCGCATCGCGCGCATCGTCACCTATGGCGGCGATCTCGAGCGCGCAGTCGCCGGTCAATCCGTCACGCTGACCTTGACCGACGAAATCGAGTGCGCGCGCGGCGACGTCATCGCCGCCGCCGACGATCCGCCCGAAACCGCCGACCAGTTCGAAGCGACGATCATCTGGATGGCGGACGAGGCGCTGTTGCCGGGGCGCGAGTACTGGTTCCAGTGCGGCGCAAAGAGCGCGCTTGCGCGGCTGTCGGAGCCGAAACACAAGATCAACGTCAACACGCTGGAGAAGCTCGCGGCCAAGGCGCTGACGCTGAACGAGATCGGGGTGTGCACGCTGTCGCTGGACCAGCCGATCGCGTTCGCCCCCTATGCGCAAAGCCAAGACCTCGGCGGCTTCATTCTGATCGACCGAACCAGCAACGCGACCGTGGCGGCGGGCCTCATCCATTTCGCGCTGCGCCGCTCGCAAAACATCCATTGGCAGGCGCTGGAGATCGATCGCACGGCGCGCGCCGCGCAACTGGGCCAGAAGCCGGCCGTGTTGTGGTTCACCGGGCTTTCGGGCTCCGGCAAATCCACCATCGCCAATCTGGTGGAGAAGAAGCTCTACGCGCTGGGCCGCAAAACCATCCTGCTCGACGGCGACAATGTGCGCCACGGCCTCAATCGCGATCTGGGCTTCACCGATGCGGATCGCGTAGAGAACATCCGCCGCGTCGCGGAGGTCGCCAAATTGATGACCGATGCGGGCCTGATCGTGATCGTCTCGTTCATCTCGCCGTTCCGCGCCGAGCGCGATCTGGCGCGCCGCCTGATCGCCGAGGGCGAATTCTTCGAGATCTTCGTGGACACGCCGCTCGCAGTGGCCGAAGCGCGCGACGTCAAGGGCCTCTACAAAAAGGCGCGCGCGGGGCAGCTGAAGAATTTCACCGGCGTCGACAGCCCGTACGAAGCGCCCGAGCGCCCCGAAGTGCGCATCGACACCACCGTCACGACGCCAGAGGACGCCGCCGAAGCGATCGTCGCGCGGCTCGCGGGCGGCGGCGATTACGTGATCTGAGCGCGGCTCAATCGCGCCAGGCGCGGCCGTCGCGCGCGATCAACGCCTTGGCGCCCGCCGGGCCCCACGACCCCGCCGGATAGGTTTCGCACGGCATGTCGGCGGCCTTCCAAGCCGCCGAAATCTGATCGATCCACGCCCACGAGGCGTCGACTTCGTCGCTGCGCACGAACAGCGTGGTGCGCCCGTCGATCATGTCGAGAAACAGGCGCTCATAGGCGATGCGCCGGCGCGCATCCTTGAAGCTGTCGGACAGCGACAGATCGAGGCTCAACGGGCGCAAGGTCATGCCGTCATGGCCGATGCCGGGCGATTTGTTCATCAGCCGCAGCGCGATCGCCTCGTCGGGCTGTAATTCGATGACCAATTCGTTGTTCGACAGCGCCGCGCCGCCAAAGATTGAGTGCGGCACCGCGCGAAAGCTGACCACGATATAGGTGCGCCTGTCCCCCAGACGTTTTCCGGTGCGCACATAGAACGGCACGCCGGACCAGCGCCAATTGTCGATCTCGGCCTTGAGCGCGACATAAGTCTCGGTGGCGCTGGGGCCTTTCGCCTCTTCGACATAAGACGGCGCCAGCGCGCCGCCGATATAGCCCGCGCCGTATTGCCCGCGCACGCTCAACGCCGCGATGTGCTCCGGCGGGAAAGGCTTCAGCGCGCGCAGCACCTTCACCTTCTCGTCGCGCACGGCCTCCTCGTCGAGGCTGTAGGGCGGCTCCATCGCCGTCAGGCAAAGCAATTGCAGAAGGTGGTTCTGCGCCATGTCGCGCAGCGCGCCATAGGCGTCGTAATAATCCGTGCGGCCTTCCACGCCGATCGTCTCGGCGATCGCGATCTGCACGTGATCGATCCATTGTCGGTTCCAGATCGGCTCGAACAGCGCATTGCCGAAGCGCAGCGCGAGCAGATTCTGCACCGCTTCCTTGCCGAGGTAATGGTCGACGCGGAACACTTGGCGCTCGTGGAAATGCAGGGCGACCTGCGCATTGATCGCGCGCGCGCTCTCGCGGTCGCCGCCGATGGGTTTCTCCAACGCCAGCCGCGTATCCGGGCCGACGAGGCCGGCTGCGCCCAGCGCCGCCGCAATGCGCCCGAACAAAGCCGGCGACACGGCGAGATACATCACGCTCGCGGCGTCCTTCGGCGCCAGCGCGGCCAGCGGCGCAAGCTGGGCGGGATCGGTGGCGTCGATCGCGAGATAGCGCAGGCGCTGCGCGAAGCTGCGCCAATCGGCGCCGGTGACCGCATCGGCGCCGACGCGCTGGGCGATCTCGCCGCGCGCTTTTGTGCGGAACTCCTCCTCGCTCAAGGCGAGCCTGGCGCAGCCGACGAGCGTCGCGTCCTCCGGCAATCGGCCTTCGCGGTGCAGATGAAACAGCGACGGCCACACCATGCGCATGGCCAGATCGCCGGTGGCTCCGAATATCGCGATCGCGCCAGCGCGCGGCCGCGCTGCTGCTTGCGCCAGCGCCATGCCCGTCTCCTGCTCGCCGCCGCGCTACACGAGAATCGGCGCGTGCGCAGCCCTAAGGCGTGGCCGCCGCCGGCGGGGCGCCAAGATTGAGCATCACGCCGCATGGCTGGGCGCATTG
>CAZMRN010000003.1:795-31870 GCA_964568575.1 uncultured Caulobacteraceae bacterium | reverse complement strand
ATCACCATGCCAGCTCACGCCGACCTTTGGCATGTGGGGCGAAGCCGCCGCTTACAGGCATCGGCACTGCATCGCCATTTTATCGTCTGTCGTTTGGCGCGCCGGCCAACGGATCAAGAACCATTGCGCTTTACGAGAATGGCGCGACCGGTGGGTTTTACGGCCTCGGAAATGATGTAAACCGACTGGCCTTCTATACCGGCAACGCGACAGCCTCTGTCGCGGAGCGCATGGCGATCGATCACGCTGGCAATGTTGGGATTGGTACAACAAATCCGCGCTTTCGCTTGGAAGTGAGCGGCTCAATCATCAATACCGCAGCGTACAACGCCAACAATAACTTGGCAGGTTATGATGTGGGTGTGGGCAGCGTCGGCGCGCTAACCAGCGTCTATTCGTATGGCCGCATCTGCTCCGGAAATTCAATGGGTAGCTGTGCGGGTGCGAACGGCGTCGTGATTGGCGGCGCTGCACTCGGCAGTGTGCAAGTCAATATCACCACTGGCCACTCTTACTTCAATGGCGGCAACGTTGCTATCGGGACGACCACCCATTCAGGCAAACTGCGCGTTTACACGACAGCGAACGAACCCGGCATTCTTGTGCAGAACGTTGGCGGCGGTAACTATGCGATGGAAGGCCAAGCTACCTCCAACTATGGAATCTATGGCCGGACATTAAGCGCAGGGCACGGGGGCGTCCTTGGCTATGACGCGCAGCAGTTATATTACGGCATTCTCGGTCATGCCAACGCGTTTTCATTTTACGGGAATGGCGATGCCTATATCTCGGGCAGTTATCAGGGCTCTGATGCGCGTTTGAAAGAGAACATCAGACCTCTAGTTAAAGCGGTGGATCTGATCACCAAGCTGAAGCCCGTCGCTTTCGAATGGCGGCGCAACACCGATCAGGCGCGAACGGAAAAACATAAGCAGCATTATGGCTTGATCGCCCAAGACGTGCTGCCTGTTGTGCCCGAGGCGGTGACGAGTGTGCAAACGCCGAAGACGCCGCCAGGCCATGCGCAGAAACCCAAGACGCTCAACGAGGAACTCGGCACGACCTATGGCGTCGATTATACGACCTTTGTGCCGATCCTGCTGAAAGCGGTTCAAGAACTAAAGGCGGCGAACGATAATCTCACGGTGGAGAACGCGACACTGAAAGCAGGTCAGGCAGACATCATGAGGCGATTGGAGGCGCTGGAGCGCCGCAATGCCTCGGCCAAGGCCGCGAAATAATGCAGCGCGCCAGCGACGCCAGACTGTCACGGATAGCGCCCGGAATTGCGTTCGAGTGCGCCGTTGCAGTCTGGAGGAAGCACACGGGCGATCGGAAGCACTCCGATCGGCGTGGGCGTGAGTTGTATGCGGGCATGGACTGGATCATGCGCATGGGGCTTGCGGAAATCGTTGCCCATCTTGAACGGAGTAACTCGCAACCTTCCGTCTTGCGTCTCTTGGAGGTGCGCGTGCTCTCAGACTTTGCGCAACGGCATAAGCGCTCACTCCCGCGCGACTTGGCTGGGCGGATTATGGCTTTGTCGAAGATCGCTTCCTACTCGCGGTCAAAGTCGTCAGCGCCACCCGCCCGGCTGGAAGAAGACATCGTGCGGCGGCAATGATTACTGGCAAGCATACCAATTGGCGTTGTTGCTTGCGGAACGATCAACGTGGAAGAAGCTCAGGGTGTAGCCGGCGTCGCACCAGAAGTTGTTTCCGGTCCAGTTTTCATCCCAATGCAACCGTCCTGTTGGGGCAGGCGCGCTGAGAGAGCTGACAGTGCCATGGCATTCATACCAGTTGGCGTTATTGCTGCCTGATCTGTCCGTGTGAAAGAATTTAAGCGCGTAGCCGGCGTCGCACCAGAAATTGTTGCCCGTCCAGATTCCGTCCCAGTGCAGCTTGCCGACCACGGGAATGCTTCCGCTTGCAATAACGTGGGCCGGGGGTGTCCCGACGCATTCATACCAATTGGCGTTATTGCTCCCTGAGCGGTCCACGTGACGCAGGGCAAGCGTGTATCCCTCATCGCACGAGAAATTATTGCCGGTCCAGTTCTCGTCCCACCGGAGCTGGCCACGTTGAGGAGTCGTAGGAACCGAGACGCAATCGCCGACCCAACGACCATTCACTTCTCGCACTACGCCTGTAGGACTCGCGGCGCCATCAAAGCAGCGCTTTTCCGTCTGAGTGTCGAAGGCCCAGGCACGTGTGCCGACCCCTGCCGGGCATTCAGCGACGGTGGCGGGACGGGAACCCGATCCGGTTGTCTCAAACCAGGTTGTGCCATGCCCATGAGCCGGCGGGCAATTTCTCGGGCCGATGAAGGCAGGCGGGTTCGGAGGAGGCGCAGCGCTTATAAGCGCTTCGGCGGCGCTCCAGGCGCCGCTTTGGCAGATCAGCGGCAGGCGGACCGTCTCAGCCCAGGATACCGCATTGCAGGTGGTCACGCCGTTAAAGTGTGTGGTGCAGTCCTCGGGACGGGCAGGAACGCCGCCCGCGCCGGTGGTGATGGCGAACGTATGTTCAAGGGTTTGGGCAGCGAGCGCATGCCCGGCGCGATCACGACCAACCATGCTTGTCAGAGTGTGCGTCTGCCCATTGCTCGCGGTGAGCGTGAAAGCGCGCGCAGGACAACATCCATCACGCACGACGCCAGACGGCGCGTGATCGATAAACGCTTGCCACTCGGCCGCGCTGCGATAAGGAACGAACAGTTCAGTAGAAGTCGAGTTATCCACCCAACGACAAAGCCCGTGCCGGTCGATCAGAACATTGGCGGCGTCTGATAGAAGCACGCCGCCGGCATCGAGCGAGCCATTGGCGTCAATCCGTAGGCTTTGAGCGGAAGCCTGAGCTTGTGCGGCATGAAGTGAAGCCGGTGCAACTGAAATCATACAGACAGTGACCAGCGCGCTCACACCCAACGAGAAGACCATGCGCAGTGGTACGGGCCACCCTTGGCGCAGTTTCACATTAAATGTTTGCCCCTTCATGTCCCTCCTAATCACAGGGCGTTCCACCCCTCTGATTAATCGACCTTATCGCGAGGGCTTTAAGGTCGGCTTAATCCGTCATCTCCTGCGAAAAAACGAAATAATATTGCGCGGATTTTTGCGCCGTGCATGAGGCGATACGAATAAAGTCCTCCGCAACAACGCGGAGGGGCGATGACAAATACTAACCTGCTCAATGAATGGGTTATCAACGGCGAGACAGTCCAACGAGCCTTTGCCGACGTGCAGACACGCCGCGCGAGATGGATACAAGACACAAGTCTGATGGCGGGCGCGGCAGCATGGGGAGCAGGGGTAGCTATCGTCGCTGCGTTCGCGGTAAGCCCCGAGCGGCAGTGGGTCGCAACAAGCATTGCCGTTGCCGCTCTAACGCCGGTCGCCCTTAATCTGCTCGGAGCTGGACGCTGGATGATCACGGCCGGCCATCAACATAATGACCGGCTGTCTCGCGATCGCGCAGTGATGCGGCGCGCCGAACACCTCGCCATTCGAGCCCTCCACATTTAGCGGGCGAGAGTGTGTTCATGAGATATTGGGTAACCGCAGACGACAGAAGGCTTAGAACCGCATATCGAACCGTGCAGAATAGACGGGTCGCCTTCATCGCGCAGTCGAAAGGCCTTGCTAGCGCCAGCGCTCTCGTATGTGTAAGTGCGGTGGTCGGGAGAGCGATCAGCGAACCCCAGGAATTCGAGCTCCTGTATGCTGGCGTATGGGTCGCGGCGCTCGTGGCGCCGGCACTCCACACCGCAACGATCGCGCGCTTCTATCTCAGCCGAGAACACTATCGCCGAAGGCGGCTGATGGCCGACCGCGCAGTGATGCGCTGCGTACGGACTGAATCTCCGCAGATCATTTAGTTCGTGTGCGCCGCCTAGACCTAACAACAAGCGCCGCACAGGCCGGTGAGCTTCCAGGCAGATTACGATGTTTGTATTTGTCGTGCGAAATCTCGCGTTCCGTCGTGAAACACCCGAACTGTAAGGAGAACTGTGCATGGTCGACAGATTTTATCTCAGCAATAGAGCATTGCGCGACCACTTTGCCAGCCAGGCCTATCGCGAAGTGCAAGGTACGCGCATGCAATGGATAGAGGGGGGCGCTTTGCTTGCCGGCGGCTGCCTTTTCGGCGCCAGCATCGCTGCTTATGCTGCGCTGACAGGTTCGCCAGACAAGCAGCCGCTCGCTGTAGCCTTCGCCAGCATCGCGGGGGCGTCAACCAGCTTAGCTCTTGTAATGGGTTGGCGATGGCTGATCTCAGCCAGGCGCGCACTCAAAGGCCAACTCGATTATGATTGGGCCGTGCGCCGCCGCGCGCGGCTTGCCGCCGCTCGCGCGCTTAAGTCCTGATGCTAGGGCCAGTCCTCACGTCGCGGAGTGCAAATCCTTGGCGTCACGATCATCTCGTCCAACTACGCAACAATCTTGCGCCGAAACGTGCATTAGTTTCAGGCCGGGAAGCTAGCCTTGTGATGCGGCCATTCAAGGCTCGCGATTCCGAGGGGATATGACCACGCACGCAACTACTAAGAAGACCCACGCTAGCCGGGAACTGCTCGCCAAACTCCGCGCCTGCGCCCGTTCGCCGAGCCTAATCACCGATGCTATCGTCTATGACGCGGTTTCGGCCATCACGGCGGCCGCTACCGCCGCCGCTCCGGACGAGGTGGCACAGTACGCTATGCGCGACGAAAGCGCAAAATTTGCGCTCGGCATCTTCGGCCAAACACGCCGTAACCCCGGTGGTGCGGCTCATAAGACGCTTGTGCTCTTGCTTGGCTCACCAGGTGATCCTGCCGTTGCGACGGTCCTCTATAATCTCGTCACCCTGATGCCGGGGGACGTAATGCAACGACTGACGGAAGACCTAGACCAAAGCTATCGGGCCTTGACATCAGCAGACGAGCTTGGGGCGCTCAAACGCCCTCAGCGAAGCGGCCGTCCAAACCTGTTTCAACGGTTGGCGCGCGCGTAGCCGCCGAGCGGCCTCTGCTGGAAAAGGCCGGTGCGACACGGCCGGATTTCGTGGAGAGGGGGCGCGCGTCAAAAGGGCGATCCGCGCGATGGATCGGGCGGCCGAGCCTTTTACGGCGTGTGGAGCGTCGTCGTGACGGTGTGCAGGCTATAATGGGTTTGGTAGACGATCGGCGGCGTCGCGTATTCGTAGCAGCCAAAGTAGTCACAATACCATGTGCTGACCCATTGGTCGGCAGGCGCGCCGTAGTCATAGTCAGCGGTGGTCCAGGCGGACTGCTTGAAGCAATTGAGAGTCTGGGTCGCGATTACGGGTGTGTAGCCGCCGGTATACTCGGACGCAGTACGGAGCCTGTGGTCGCCAGATGATCCGCCGACGTAGGTCTTGGCCGTCAGGAAGTAGTTTGCATTGTTGGCAATCCAATCGCCGACTAAGTTCAGGTCTGCCGGGCATTCGTCAAAGCCCGCAGGGGCCGCGACCGCATTACTGTCCGTCGTGTCGGCAACGAGCGTCGTCACGCTCGGCGTCAGATAGTTCGGTCCCGAGCAAAGGGCCATCGTCATGTACCCCATGCAGTTCGTGTCTTTCCCGTCGGTCCAGGTCACGGGGTAGTTTCCGAGGTTGAGCACAGAATTGTCGTCGCTGACGTTGCCAACGAAGGTTTTGACCTCATGATAGGTGTCAGATTTGCCGCAGCCCTTGCCGGGTTTCTTGCGTCCATCCGCCCAGCCAGAGAAATCGTGTAGGCGCGTAAATCCGCCAGCAGCACAGGCGTAACGTGCCGAGCCTTCAACCCAACCCATGCTGGCCGCAGGGTAGAAGAGGGCGTTAGGCGTTCCGCGAAGGCCGACGGGGGATACGGGCTGGCACACGCCGCCGCTGTCTTTCGCGTAGCCGGGGCCGCAATTGATTTGAGGGGCCGGGGCGCATTGTCCGCCTGCGAACTGCCATGAGGTGTAGCTTACCCCGCCGGTGGGTTCGTCAACGCCGTCAAAGCAGACGTACTCCAGACGCTCGGTGCGCTGGTACAAGGCTGTCCCCGCACCGTGAGGGCATTCGGCGCTGTCAGCCGCGCGCGTCTGCGTGGTCGAGTTTATCCAATGGCGCTGATTGTGAAGTTGGGGCGGACACGTGCGCGAAGCCGGGAAGCTTATCGGCGGCGGTCCACCGTTCTTTGGGCGGGCCGTGAGCGACCAAACGCCATCAGCAGCCGCACCGTCGCGGGGGCTACCTGTTGGTGGAATGAATGCGATATCAATATTGCCGGTTTCGACCCACATGTGTGTGGAGCAGACATCGCCGCCACGCGAGGCGCCGGTGTGTGAGAGATTGGGACGACAATCCCGTCGCCTGAATGTAACCGTGTTTGCTTTACTTTCAGCCAGCGCCGCGCTTCGCGCCAGATTGTAGCTATACGTCTGATGCAACACACCGCTGAACAGAGCGGTATCCGTGTAAGTCCCGTCGCCGAGGTCTAAGCGGCCCGACGCATTAGTCAGCCGCTCTCCAGGTGCGAGCGCCACCCCGCCAAAATCATGCGTCACCGAGTAGGTCGGACGACAAAAACTGAGCGTTACCTCGGTGGGCGCGTTTTCGACAAAAGCCCGCCAATCGCGGTCCGATCCCAGCGGCACGAAATATTCTATGTTGGTTCCGCTATCGAGAAAGCGGCAACGGCCGAAGCGGCTGACGACAACATTAAACGCGCGTGGCTCAAGGCGGAGACCGTCCGCCGTGTCGATGAAGGACGCGTTAGAGGCGGCGCGTAGATATTGATCGGTCTGAGCGGCGTGTGCCGTCGCGCCAAGGAACATAATGCCGATGACCAGCAGACCCGGCGTAAGTATGAAACCCCGTAAACTCCCCATGCAGCCTCCACATGCGAATGTATCGCAACGCGGTTAATGAGCGTTTAAAGACGAACGCGGCGCGCACGGCGTGCTTCGCGCGTGCTCGTGTCCGCGCCTTTCGCACATCATTTGTTCTGTTAAATCGGAGAGCAGATTGGAGGCGACTTCAGAGGCTTAGCGCCATGCCATGCCTTGGCGTCGCATTCCGCGCCTCTGCCTAGTGAAGGAAACGGCGGCGCCCATGCGAACGCCGCCGCCATATCCTTGACGGTCATCGGCATCCCTGCCTGCACCGTGCACACAGAATAGCAAGCTGGCGTCGGGCGGAAAGATAGAAACGTCGGTCAACGTTGTTAGCAGCGCACTGTGGAAAACCCATCCGTTCGCGCAACATTATTGCGTATTTGTCCGTGAGTGGAATTTCCCTCTTGGCGTAACTATTACGGGTGCTACCGAAAACGTGTTGCCCAACGAGACAACAAGAAAAACGAGAAGAAGAAAGTGAGCAACTCATGCAACTCGGTACATTCACCCATGACGCCCAAACCGGCGTCTACAGTGGTTCAATCAAAACCCTCGCCAGCGTCGTCGAACTCGTTGAGATCGCGCCCGCACCGTCGAAGCGCGGCGACGCCAGCCCTGACTTCCGCGTCTATGGTCCTACCGGAAGCGATTTCGGGGCCGGATGGAACAAGATCAGCGACGCCGGCCGCAAGTACATCTCGCTCGTACTGCGTGACCCCGCCTTCAACGACGGCCAGCCTCTCTATCCGATCCTCGTGGAAGGGGACGACGGCGCGCATGTCATGATCTGGGAAGCCGCTGATGCGACGCGCGCTGTCCGGCCGACCGTCACGCCGGCTGAGCGCACGGCCGCCGAGGCGCCCGCTCCTGGCCAAACCAAACGCCGCACGGCGTAAGCGCTGCAGCAAAGGGAGGCTCGAATGTCGATTATTGGCCGCTTTGCCGAACAGCGTGATGGAACTTTGATCGGCCACATCCGCACCATGTTTTTCAAGTCGGACAAGGTCGTCTTCGAGCCTGCCGAGCAGATGAAGGGCGAGAAGGCTCCGGCCTTTCGTATCTTCACGGGTGACGAGATCGAGTTGGGCGCCGCCTGGCGCAAAGCCAGCAAGAAAACGGGCAGCGTCTACTACGACGTGAAGCTCGATGACCCAACCTTCTCGGCGCCTGTGTGGTGTCGTCTCGCGCAAGCCAAGAATGACAATGGCTTTGTGCTCGTCTGGGAACGGACAAAAACAAGAAAAACGGCCGCGTAAGCCGCCGCGTTATCACACGAGCATAGCCCGCCGCGCCTCGTACCTAGTTGGCTGACGTGCGGCGGGCAGTTCGCGAACCTGTCCCGTCCCTCGCCCATTACGCCTGACGCCGTCCACGCGTCGGACTGCTGGGGTCTGCGGCCTTGCTGCGTTCGGCGCAACGGGCTGCCCGCGCCCATCGCTCGGCCTTTCGTCCTCGCTCCCGTGTTGCCCGTTTCCCGCGCGCGCTTGCTTGCGGTGCGCCAAGCCGCGCCGACGGCGGCGTATTGACCCCATCCGCCGCACTGGAGCGGCGCAGAGGCTAGGAGGCCAAATGAGTACAGAACGTTTCGACATTCATACCCACATCACTGACCAGATCGTTGCAGCAATCGAAGCCGGCGCCGGTGAGTTCAAGATGCCGTGGCATCGCGACAAGGGCTCGCTCTTGCACCCGATGAACATCGCGAGCGGCAAAGGCTACCAAGGCATCAATATCCTATCGCTTTGGGTCGCAGCTGAAGCTCGCGGCTTCGCAACGCCTATCTGGGGCACCTACAAGCAGTGGCAGGCCAAAGGCGCCCAAGTGCGGAAAGGCGAGCGCGGCAGCGCTGTGGTCTTCTACAAGGAGTTGGACGCCCCGCGTACGGAGGAGGAGGGCGGCAATGATGCCGACGGCAAGCGTCTATTCGCCCGCGCTTCCTGGGTGTTCAACGCCAGCCAGGTAGATGGCTTCGAGACGCCGGACGTGACCTTCACGCCAAACATCTTTGACCCAAGCGCTGCAGTCGAAGCGCTGCTCGCTGCATCCGGCGCCGACATCCGCTATGGCGGTGATCGTGCCTACTACAATCCCGGCGCCGATTTCGTGCAGATCCCCGAGCTGGGGCGCTTCCACGGCACCGACACGATGAGTGCGTCGGAAGCCTATGACGCGACCCGCTTGCACGAGATCGTGCACTGGTCAGGCGCCAAGCCCCGCCTCGACCGCGACTTCGGCAAGCGCTTCGGTGACCATGCCTATGCGTTCGAAGAACTGGTGGCCGAACTGGGCTCCGCGTACCTCTGCGCGCAGCTGGGCGTTACGCCGATCGCGCGTGCCGACCATGCACAGTACCTGGCGCATTGGCTGAACGTCATGAAGGAGGACCGCAAGGCCATCTTCACGGCCGCCTCGCAGGCCGACAAAGCCGCACGGTATCTGCTTGGCTTCCACACACCCGCACCCGCCCCCTCGCCGCCCACGCGGCCAGCGTTGGCAAGGAATGCGGCGGACGCCACGCTCGACAACACGTGAAGCAGGCAGCGACGACACGAAGCAACGTGAAGTAACGCCGCCGACTCGCGAGCCGCGCTAGGCTCGCGGCCATGAGCCGCCCCTCGGATTATGTGCCGCCGGGTTACCACGAACCCATTGGGTCGTGGCCAGAGGCGAAGCTGCTCGCGCTGCGGGACGCGGTCTATTTCGATTTGAGCGAGGGCTACCTGCCTGAGAGTGCTGGCGAAGCCTTGTTTGAGATCGACTTCGAGCTGCAGCGGCGCGCCCAAGGCGGCGAGCGGGCGACCAGCCAGGTGATCGACATCAATCGAGCGCGTGAAGGTTGGTTTGACATCCAGCCGCCGCCGGCGCCGACGTTGCGCGGCGCAACGGCGCCTGCTCTGCCGACGCTACGGGCAGCAGAGCAGGGCCCCGCCAATGAGAATGAGCCAAGAAGTCCAGCCGCGATCCAGCTGGAGAAGCCGCTAGGGCCGGAGCCGGAGATCGAGCCCTAGGCGAGCTTGCCTTCGACAATCCGCAGCATGAGCGCCGGATTGCGGTGGTAGTGCATCTTCCGCACGAGGACGCCTTGCTGCCGTTCCACGAAGACCACAGCATGCTGGCGCGAAAGCGCCCGCACTTCCTGTACCGTCATCAGGCGACGCTTCTCGGTCTGGGTTACGCCGGTTGAGGATTGCCGCGAGCCACCCTCGTTCTTCCCGCGCTGTCTTGTCCTGGCTTTGCTCTGGCCCCCGCTCTCGCCCTCGCCCGTTTGGAGCGAGACGTTAATGTTCTCACCTGTACCCGAGGTATCGGTTTCGCCGGTGGACTGACCGCTGGAGAGCGTGGTCCCGCCGCCGCGCCCGGTCGTCTCGGATTGATTGCCAGACATTCCCGCCGCCGTGCTGTCACCAAAGCTGTTGCTGACGCCGCTGCCGGGGCCGCCGCCGATATTCATGCCGGTGCTCTGGGTCGCCGTAACACTCCAGCCCGCGCCGATGGAGACCGAGTTGTTCCAGTTCTCGGAGTCAGCGCGGCCGGTTTGTTGGCTTCGGCTCCTCGCGTGCGACTGGTTTTTTGACCGGCCGAGGCCGACACTCTGGCCTGTATTCTTCGACCAACCGGTTTGTTCAGACTCGCTATCGCCCTCGGATTCGCTCGTGCCCCAGCTCGCGCCATCGCTGGTCGAGTCGCTGCGCGAGCGGTCGAGCACCGTGGTCTCGCCCGCCAGCTTCGCAATCCACTCGCAGGTCTCGACATCGTTAGAGCCGAGGAACTGAATCAACTTGACCGCCGTGATGCGCGTATAGCCTTCACGCCAGACGGACTTGATCTGCGCGACGTTCTGATAGGCGAGATGCAGACTGATACGCTCGCTGCGGAGGGCGCGCAGGGCATCCTCGATGAACATCCAGGGGCCGAGCGCCTTGGCTTCATCAATGAGCAGGTGCACATCGCAGGCCGCACGTTGTTGGCGCGCGGGCAGATGGGCGATACGCGCCGCCTGCACACCGGTCTCGACCATGAGCCGGAGCCAAGGCGCCGCCATAGCAAGGTCAGCGTCCGGAACCGTGACATAAACCGTCGCGCTGTTCTGCCGGACATGAGCCCAGTTGAAGCTGGAACGCGACAGCACGCGCGCCAGGCGCGGATCATCTGCGAAATCGGTGTTCTGGCTGATGACCGAGATATAGCCTTGCCACTCCTTCGGAGCTTTTTCCAGCAAGCGCGAAAGGTCGTGGCCGGTATCCGCGACGAAGCGCGGTGCATTCCGGTTCGCGATCATCGCCTGACAAAGAGCTATGAAGTCATCTGTACCCGAACGGATGAGCGCTCGAACGCGCATCAACGTTTTCTCCTCTGCGGGATCTGACGCCAGATGACCGATAATGCCCGCGAGAAGACTCCGCGCCCGCACCTGCCAGACGACCCCGTCGCGACCTTCTTGCGCCGGCTCGCCGACGATCGCGCGCGCGAGACCCGTGCAGCGGGCGAAGAAATCAACATGCGCCGGGTTCAGCGTATCGAGCGGATTGCAGCTGTCGGTGACGCCGCCGGTCAGGCCAAAGGGATCGAGCGTATAGACCGGGCCGCTAAAGAGGGCCCGCACCGGCCGCGACTTCTTCACGAGGTCGCCGTCCTTCGGATCAATCACGATCATGCCGGCCGCGCGACCGTTGCGGCCGCGGATATCGTGCAGCAAGAGCGGCATGAAGACCGACGTACCCTTGCCTTCGCCGGGATCGCCGAGAATGAGCCGGTGTCCCTCAAGGTCATAGGTGACGACGCCATCTTCGCTGAAGGTGATAGGCACGCCGTCCAGCTGACGCGGCCAGCTCGCCAGCAGCGGGTGAAGACTGCACAGGTCACGAAGGCGGTCACGAAGACGCGTCGCGCGGTGGCCGTGCATGAGGCTTGCCCCATTCGACATCTCACTCTTCCTCGATTGATTGGGCGACAGACTGCGCGAAGGCTTCAGCACCCAAGAGCAGGGCGTTCAGGGCGTCAGGGGTGTTCCGCAAGGCTTCGAGCTTGGCGTCGAGATCGGCCCGCCATGTCTCCGGCATCGCCGCCAGCGCCGCCTCGCCCTCGTGCAGTTGCTGTGCGATCGCTGCAATGCGCTCGTTCTGCGCATCCACATTGCTGCGGATGCCGTGCAGCGCCTTCAGCCAGTCTTGAAGGCAGCTCGTGATATGGTCTTGCTTGTCGGCAAGTGCCTCGACCTGACTCATCAGTTCCTTGAGGGCCGGGACTTCGGGCGGCGCGGACGCTATCGGCGGCTTCGTGACGGAGACCGGTCGTCGTTGCTCTAGCTTCCGCACCCGAGCACGAAGCGCACCCAATTCTTCGCGCATCGGCCGGCCCGTGATGTTCTGCCAAACCTCATCCCAGAAACTCGGCTGCGGCTGCGGTGTCTCGTGAAGGCCGTGAAGGGCCATCCACAAAGGATCTCTCATGCGATGTTCTCCAGGTAGAGAGTTCTCGACGCTGGGATGATTGCAGCTGTGGCGTCCAGACCGCCGAAGGCGCGTGCCGACACACGGCTATGAAAGGCGCCACAAACCCAAAACGCCCGCACTGCGCGTTCCTTGCGGCATCGCTCCTGTCACTGCGCTGCACCCTCATAAGCGCTGACGGTCAGGACGGGGCTTACGGGGTCGCGCCGCTGCCTCAAGGCGCTCGCTTCCTTCGCTTGGCTTTGCTGCGCTCAGTGCAGCTGCGCCCCTCCGGGCGCGCCAAGGCGCGGCCTGTGCGGCCTCGGCTCTTCGACCCCGTCTTCAGCTCCCGTCCGCCGCGCAATGAAGTGCGGCGAGAAACACAGGAGCAAGTCATGTCAAACAAGGAACCAACGCATATCGCTTACGTCGTCTCGGGTGACGGCGACAAGAAAGCCTGGACGCGCATCGGCGCCGCTTGGGGCAATCGCGACGGCAAGGGCTTCAACATCGTCCTCGACGCCGTGCCGGTCTCGGGCCGTCTCACCCTGCGCTTCGCGAAGGACGCGGAAGGGGGTGCTCAATGAGCAGCCCTCTTGATCCCATCACTCTAGAGATACCTCTCGTGAGTCATGAGGCAATTGTCGCTGCACTGCATTTGTGCGCGATGATCCAGAACGACAACAAAGCCGTGGTAGTGGTCAAAGGAGTCTCAGACGACTTTGAGAATTTCACCGGCATTTCAATTGAGGATTACGACGAGGAGTGCCTTGAGGAGGAAGGTTACTTCAGCTCCTACGATGAGCCGACGCTCTGGGTAACGTTATGGCGACCGGCCAAAGAGGATGGAGGCGACCATGAGCATTGAGGCTGGCCTCGATGCGCTCAAGGCATTCGCTGCGCGCGCTGATGCGCCCAGTGAGCAGCTGTCTCCCGCGCCTGGCGGTTCGGTCAGGAGCGATTCAACGCAGCGGGCCAAGCAGCGCCGTGAAATAGCCCGCGAAGCGCAGGAGAGCCAAGGGACCATCACCGCCGGGCACTCCATGGCCTTCACGTGGCTGCGTCACGGGGAGGGGAACTTCGGTCTTCTGTCCTGCTTCGTGAATGGCGAGCCCTCTGCCCTCGTGGCGGCGGCAAATACCGCAGGTGAGCGGATCGAGATTATGCCGCTCTTCATCGCCCTAACGAAGGGCATGGTCGTTACGAGCCCGGACGGTGACGTGATCTGGGATGGGAGCGGCGCATGACGCATGCACTCCCTCGCCCACCGCCAGCGCCGCGCTACTTCACCCGCAGGCGAAAACGAAAGAACATTTCGCGCCGTTTCACCTATAAAGAGCCGCTCGCAAGCCGACGAGCACTTGGAGGTTCATGCTTCTAACCGTAATTGCCTCAGCTATAGGCGGCGCATATGCCGGCGCAGCATGGTACTTAGCGCGAGAACGAAAGGCGCCCCGACACCCAAGACGCGAAGCCGTAGCGGTGGCAGCGCTCACCGCGCTCGGACTGTGGACGATGGTCAGTATGGATTCAGGGCGGCTGTCGCATCCGTTCCGTCCGCAGTCGGAGCAGGGGACTGGTACTGCGCCCGATATGTCGCGTCCGGGCTAAGCGCTCCCTCGTCTGGCCATGATCGCGGCGAGGTTCGCCTCTGCCTTTATCGCCAATGGTGAACCCGCGTCGCTCAGCACTTCATGCGCCTCAGTAAAGTAGCGCTCAGCGGTTCCATCATCACTCTGTCGCTCAGCGAGCGTTCCCAACTCCGCGAGTGCCCAACCTATGCCGAGTTCACTCTGAACCGCTCGGAACCGGCTCAGGCCCTCTTGCAAACAGGTCTCGGCCTCGGTGAATTTGTTCTGGCATCGCGCGGCGACGCCCGCGCCGACATATGCGAAAGGCAGAAGTTCATAAGCGGCGCTATTCAGGCAGGCTGTGATCGCCGAGGAGTAACGCCGCTCCGCGAGCGCGTGGCGGCGTTCATGCATCGCTTCCTGGGCGCTCTCCAGCATGACGTGAATTCTTCTGGGGCCAGGCGGCAGAGTGGTCTCGGGGAGTGCCGCTGCGGCGGGTCTTTGGGTTAGCTTACGGCGGTCCCACAGCTGCAATCCGAAGCCCATAAATGTCACGAGCGTACTGATTGTAACAACAAGGGGCCATTGCGAGATGAGCGCCGCCCACCCCGCATCTAACACCGGCAAGACAGTATTGAAGGTCTCTGCCGCCCACCCCATTGCGGCGCTCCTCTATCGCGCCACCTGTGGATGAATCGATTCGCCACGCTTGGCACGGACGCAGGAATGTCCAATCCCGTGACTCTTCAGTGCGCTTCGCAACCGCGGCTGTCCGGACTGCGCCCTACGCCTGCGGCCGGCTAATGCCGCAAGGCGCCGCCCGCTCCTTCGCTTCGCTCCCGTGTTGCGCCTGTGCGTCCGCCGGCCCTCGCAGGCGTCCATCGGGCTCCGTCAGCCGCGCAATCCCGCGCGGCGCAACTGAAAGGAGCCCCCATGGGACTAGACATGTATGCGTTCACAATCCCCTCAGACCTCGCCGCGCGCGAGGTTGATATGCAGCTGAGCAAATTGCGCGGCGTTGCAGAACTTCACTACTGGCGAAAGCATCCGAACCTGCACGGTTGGATGGAGCACCTCTACCGCGTGAAGGGCGGCGCAGCAGGGTGCTTCAACTGCGCCACCGTACGCCTCACCCTCGATGACCTCGCCTTGCTCGAAGAGGACATCCGCGCCGGGCGCTTGCCTGAGACGAGCGGCTTCTTCTTCGGCGAAAGCGATGGCTCCGAGCGCGACGACGACCTGGCCTTTGTGAAAGCCGCACGCGATGCGATCGCCGAGGGCAAGGCCGTCTACTACGACAGCTGGTGGTAGGAAGCAGCAGGCCCGCGCCGCCGTGCGCGGGCCATTCCTGTTCAACCAGCTTGTCAGAATTCTGCTGTTACAGAAAAGCAGAGAAGCAGAGCCCGTGAACCATATCCTTGTGTAAATATCCCGGGAGAGCGCGAGAGGGCTGGCCCTCTCGCCCCCTCGATTATTCTGTCACGCTTCCGGAATGTCGTCATTGGACGCCCAGCCGAGCAGGGCGCGTTCGTCAGGTCTGGCAATGAACGGCTCGATGGCGGCGCGCAGCGCCGTCGCCGCATCTGGGTCGGCTTCCATCGCGGCGTGAAGCGCGCGGCCGAGCACGAACCAGCGCCTTGAGAGGCTCCTCGCCTGGCGCAGCTCGCGATTGTCGAGAAGTTCCTGGTGGCGCACCGCATCGAGCGCCATGCGCTCCGCGCGCCGTTGCATGCGCGCTTCGAGTTTCGCCGCTGTCTTCGAGCCGTCGCGCGGCGCCTTGCGCCGCGCGCTGCCGCGCGCGCCTGCCGCTCCCGCTCCTTCGTTGCTCGTCATGCGTAACGTCTCCGCACACACCGCTTCGAAATCAGCGAACGACCCCTCGCCCAGCACAGCCAAAGTGCTGAAACCCGCCGACTGCTCTCCTTCCAAAGCGGCGTAACGAAGCGCTCCAACCGATCGCCCCATTCCGCCAACCTTCAATTCAGCTGATCGGCCACACAAAGAAACGTACGGATGATTCGAAGCATTGGCAAGATGAAGCTAAGTGTGCACTTATACGTCGGCAATGCCGACGTTGGTAATCGCAATAAAAAGCAAGAAAAAAAGACGATATACTACAAACGGGGACAAAAGGCGACGTGTTCCACTTTGCGCTGAAGATTATTGGCCGATCACTCGGAAGATCGGCCGGCGGAGCGGTGGCCTATCGCGCCGGCAGTAAGATTGCGGCCGCGACCATCGCCTATCGCGCAGGGGAGCGGCTGACAGACCCGAACACCGGACGTGTGTTCGACTATCGGCCGAAGGGAAAGATCGACGCCAACGGATACGGCGTCCTCCATCGGGAGATATTGGCGCCGGCCAATGCGCCTAAGTGGGCCTACGACTTGCAATCGCTGGTCAACGAAGTCGAGGCCGCCGAAAAGCGCAAAGACGCTCAGCTCTTCCGCGAGTTCGAGATTAGCCTGCCTCGTGAGCTATCGCTTGAGGACTGGAAGGCACTGTTGCGTGCGTATGTTGACCGTGTGTGCGTACGCGAGGGCATGATCGCCGCGATCTTCATTCATAACGAAAAGGCATCGGACGGTGGGGACAACCCCCATGCCCACGTCTTGCTTACGACGCGTACCGTTGGTCCCGACGGCTTCGGACAGAAATGGCGGGAATGGAGCCACCCGTCTCGGGCGCGTGAGTGGCGCGAAGCCTGGGCGCAGTACGCGAACGAGTTCTTGGTCGCGCGTGGCCACGCGCCGCGCATGGATCACCGCAGCCACAAGGAACGCGGCCTCGATGTGGAGCCGGACTCCTATGTCGGGCCCAAGAAGGGGCGTGAGTTCGACGCCATCATTGCCGATCACCGCATGGAAGAGCGTACGGCCGCCAAGGCCCGCAACCTCACGAAGGCGACGCTCGACCCGCGCTGGGTGCTGGAGCAGATCACCCGCACGCAATCCACCTTCACCGAGACCGATATCGCCAAGTTCATCCATCGCTATACGGCGCTCACCAATCAGGATCACCGCTTTGCCGAATTGCTCGCCAAAGTCATGCAATGCCGTGAGCTGCACAAACTTGCAGAAGCAGGAGAGCAGCGACCTGCCCGCTACACGACGCGCACCGTGCTGGACCTAGAGGCCCACCTCGCCGCCCGCGCCCTGCGTCTCGCGCACCGCCGTACAGACCCCGCTCCCACCGGTCTGCTGAGTGGCCTCAGCAAGGAGCAGCACAAGGCGGCAGAGCGACTCTTGAGCGGAGGTGATCTTGTCGCGCTCCACGGGCTTGCCGGAACGGGCAAGACCCACCTCCTCGCCGAGGTAGCCGCGGTCTTCGGCGCGGCGGGACGACGCGTACGGGGCGCAGCCCTCTCCGCTATCGTGGCGCGCGGCCTTGGCGAAGCGGCTGACATTCCGTCACAAACCATTGCGTCACTGCTCCGCGATCTCGACCGGCGCGAGCCCTTCGAGCCGCTCCAAAAAGGGGACGTGCTGATCGTGGACGAGGCCGGCATGGTCGGCTCCAGCCAGATGGCGCGCCTCCTGGAGCATGCGGAGAAAGCAGGCGCCAAGGTCGTCCTGGTCGGAGACACACGCCAGCTGCAAGCCATCGAGGCCGGCGGCGCCTTCGGCATGATCGTAAAGGCGATCGGTGCCGCCGAGCTCCGCACCATTCACCGCCAGCAGCACGCGTGGCAGCGCGAGGCGAGCGCCGACCTCGCCCGCGGCGCCGTGCCGGAAGCCTTGGCCGCGTATCGGGCCCAAGGCCATCTGCATGCGGCTGATAAACACGACAAAGCCATGGAGGCGCTCATCGAGCGGTGGTTCGACGACAGAAACCTCCGGAAGTCGCAGATCATCATCGCCCACCGGCGGGCGGAGACGCAGGCGCTCAATCGCCTTGCGCGGGCCAAACTACGTAGCGCCGGCGCACTTGGGCGCGAAGTGTCGGTCGGCGTCATGATCCTTGAAGAGGACAACGGCGAAATGGTCGCAAAGACTGCGACGCGCTCTTTCGCCGCCGGTGACCGGTTGCTGTTCACGCGGAACGATCAGGAGCTTGGCGTGCAGAACGGCTCGCTCGGCACCATTGTGTCTCTGACCCCGAGCGGCGATTTCCGCGTCCGTCTCGATGACGGGCAGGAATTGGCGTTCGACGCCCGGCGCTACAACTACCTTGAGCAGGGCTATGCCCTGACGGTGCACAAAGCGCAGGGTGCAACGGTGGACCGGGCCTATGTGCTCGCGGGCGAGATGTTCGACGCGCACATGGCCTATGTCGCGCTAACGCGGCACCGCGACCGCGTGGACGTGTTCTATAACCGGGTGGATTTCCCGACTGACGCCAAACTCATGCGCGTCATGGCGCGGGACCGCAGCAAGGATACCAGCATCGACTACATCCCGCTGAGCGTCTTGGGCCTCGATCTGCCTCGCGTGCCGGAAGCTATGCGGACGCCAGATTTCAATCCCGATGCCGCGCGCATGGTCGAGCTTCCGCATGGCATGAAGGTCGGCATTGAATGGGGCGTTGGCGAATAGGCGCCTACTAGCGCGTGAAGCGGGCGCCGCGCCCGAAGACTTTGGCATTGCGCGCTGGCCTCTGCGGCGGGCGTCTCGGGCTCGCGGAGGGGAGTGGGCCTCCAACAGGTGGGCGCTCCGGTACGGGCGGCGCTGCAGCTTCCTTCGCACCGCGAACTGGCGGCTCCCCTCGCCCTTCGTGTGACGCGCGTCCACGCGCAAGACCGCCCCAGACGCCGAAGGTGAGCATCAGCTTCATCGCGATGGTTGCAACCCACGCCATGCTCGCGCGCACATCTTCCGCAGAAACCTCGGCGCTAGGCTCTTGGCCGAGCAGGCGCTGCGCACCTTGCGCGGCGCCAGTCGCCATCTCAGCAAAGGGCCTAAACTCCTCCGGGCCCGTGGCTGGTCGCGGCGCGTGCATGTCCGGCAAGCGCCGCAGGCGCTCCCGCTCCGCCTCCCAGCCGGCCACGTCTGCGGCGGTCGCGTGCGCCGTTTGCAACTCCGTGAGTTCGGCTTCGAGCCGGCGCAGCTGCGAGCTGCGCGCACCGTCACGACGTGCGGTGCTGATTTCTCGACGCTTGCCCGTGATCGCCGCGTCATAGGCCGAGACGCTGAGCAACTCCTCGTCATAGGGATCATCGGCCGCTTCAATCCGTTCTTCCAGATCAACAAGGCGTGCCTGACGCGCGTCATAAGCGGCAGCGGCCAGCGCGCGTTCGTGGTCGTCGTCCTGCAGCACGCGCGAGAGCGCGTTGATATCGGCGGTGAACGTCGTCAGCGCCAGCACCACCCAGAGCGAGCGCAGCGTCGTCGCGCGCCTGTGTTCGTTCGCGAGATCGGCGCGGCTCGCCATATCGAGCGCAACCACTTCGCCCGCAACAAAGCCAAGACCCAGCGCGCGCAGCGCGAGCTGATGCACGGGATCTGTCGAAACGGCACCCCAGAACTCCCAGGCAAAGAAACCCTGCACGCCGGTGATCGTCGCAACCGCGCCGAACCAGATGGGATTGCGCTTCGCGCCTTCTTTCAGCTCATCCAGCATCGCCGCGACCTGATGATCGTCGTGGCCTTTTGTTGGCATGTCGAAAGTAGTGACCGACGATTCTTCTTATTGTTGTTTTTGGTCATGCTGCTAAATTGCACGGGCCGACAATAATCAACAAGAAGCAACGGCCATGAAATCCGCATCCGAAAAAATCTCAGAGCACAACTGCGCCTCCGAACTCGCGCGCATCCTCGCCGCGTGTGGTTTCTCAGTGCGCGTTTGGCGCAGCCAGCGCATCTATCTCAGCGGCTATGGCCGCGACATCAGCGCCTACTTGGAGCCGGTCGCAGAACTCGGCCCCCGTCCCTGCGACCGTGTTCGTCTTGAGGTGCGTTCGAACTGGCAGGCGGCCAAGTATAACGGACTCCGCTGCAAAGGCGTGAAGCACGCGATCCTGCATGATCTCTGGGCGGCACGCCTCTTGTCCGTATCGCCGCCCGCCCGCTGGCAGGACGTTACGCTTTGCGACCGGACGGAAACGCGGCCCGCGCTCCGGCCCTACGAACCGCAGAACAGCGAAAGCGCATAAGCCCACAAGCACAGAAACCCAGAGAACAGAAGCGCAGAGACGCAGAACCATTCTGTGCTTATGGGCTTGTGCGGTTGTGGTCCCGCGCTGTGGTTTGTGTCCTTATGGGCTTCTGTAAGCACAGAATTACAAAGCAACAAAATTGCGCAATTCTGGACTTGGCGAACTCTGTGCCTGTGTAATTCTGAATCTCAGCAATTCAGCAATTATGTAGCTCCACGTGGAAACCAAGCATTGAAAACGCTCTCAATTGTTTCAACCAAAGGCGGGGTAGGGAAGACCACGCTAGCTGTGCATCTCGCGGTCGCCGCGCAGAAGGCCAAGCAGAAAACGCTGCTGATCGATCTCGATCCGCAGGGCAGCGCCGCGCAATGGGCGAAGGATCGCACACGTCTCGCCGAAGAGCATGGCCGCTGGTTCGACACCGCGCTCGATGTGAAGCGCCTCTTCGCCAATGACCTGGTGGATGAAATCGCAAGCGCTGAGCGCGCCGGCTATCAACTCGTGATCATAGACACGCCGCCGCATGCCGACTTTCCGGCCGCGCGTGCCGTGGAAGTCGCGGACCTCGTGCTGATGCCGGTGCGTCCTGGCTACTTTGATCTGCACGCGGCCAAAGCGACCATCAATCTCGTGCATGACATGCGCGCGCATGCCTTCTTCATCGTGAACCAAGCGCCGCACAATTCGCCCGGCATGGCGGCGGACGCGTCCGCCTATCTTGCCGCGAAAGACATCGCGCCCGCGCCGGTTTCAATCACGTTGCTTCAGCCCTATGTGCGCGCGCTGCGTGATGGCCTCACCGCGCCGGAAATCGCGCCGGAGGCACGGAGCGCCGACGAGGTCGCAACGCTCTGGGCCTGGCTTACGGAGGCGCTTGCCCAGGCGCCCACAAAGCCGAAGGCGGCGGTTGCGCCTGAGCCGGTCGCCGCACTGCTCGATGATCCCTTCGCGCGACTGCGACAGAACATGATCGAGGGCGCCGCATGAACCCGCCCAAGCAGAACCGCGTCATTCGGGACGAAGAGCCGGATGCGCCGGCTGAAACCAGCACGGCGATGATGATGGAAGCCACAGCGCCCGCCGCGCCCGTGCGCCGCCGTCGCCGCCCGAAGCCAGGCGGGGGAGGGGTCTATCCCGGCATGCGTCAGGTGACTGCGTATGTGGAGCCGACCCTCTTCAAGTGGCTGAAATCCATCAGCGCCGAGACCGACAAACCCATGGTGCAGATCATGGAAGAGGCGCTCACCGCCTATGTGCAGAGCTTTGCCGCCGGGCGGAAGTTCGGCGGTTGAGGGTTGTGACACCGTCCATGGATGGTGCTACGTCTTCCATGCCGCATGACCTCTAAACGACCATCATCGGACCTGCAGTCCCGCCCAGTGACCGTGGCCCTTCCTTTGGCCCAAGCGGTCTCAGCTCCGCTTCCTCTAGCGCCTCAGCCCCTCGACGCCGTGCCATCACCTACATCTGCTGCGGAACCGCGCAGCGCCGAGGAACTCCAGCGCACATTCGATGCGATCTTCTCGACCCGTTTGGTCGCAGGTGACGAAGGGCTGACTGGGAAGCCGATCCAGCCGTTTCGATTCGTTGTCGAGAGAGCGCTTGGCGCCGTCGCGCATGTGGCCGTTCTTGATGGCAAGCGCTTTGAGATCCTCGCTCGACGGCTTGCCGCACGATTGCGCCTTCACGTTTTGGCTCAAGAGAGCGAAGATGAGCGCAAGCAGCCTTTAGATGTAAAGGCGGAATTGGAGCGCTTGGACGAAGATACACGAAGAGCAACTCATGAGGCGCTGCTCAAGCTGCTGGAAATCCTGCAGACACAGCAATCAAAACCGATCCCAAAAGCTAGCTATGTTAAGATCGCCTCGCTCATTGGCCAAGCCTACGCCTTGGCTTCGATGTCGTCGCCGAAGCGCACCTCTGACTCAGAACTTCCGCCGAAGTTTGCTGATCGCGCGCCGTTGCCGAACGGCGCACTACCAACGGCGATGCAATGGTTCGAGACGCACTGGAAGCCGCTGATCGAGCAGGGCAAGGCTGGCGATGATATTCGCCGGCACGACCTCAAATTCTATGAGGCGCTCTCAACCGCGCTCGGGCGTCGCGGCATGAAACTGCGCGATGTGTTGCCGCCTTCGCCAACCCGAGGGCGAAAAGGACCGGAATCTGGAAATCGCGAAGAACATCTTCGCGGGCTGCACCGAGAGCGAATGCGCCGCTATCGCGCCAAAAAGCGGCAGCCGACATAGCAGTCATATAGTCCATGGACATATACAGGGAATCACGGAACTCTGGCGGCGTTCGGCAGTCAGAGGAGAGAATCCATGGCCAGCGAGGAGCAGCCGCGCAGGCGGCTACTGAGGGTTGCGCAGGCGGCGCACTACTGCGGAATGGCTAGGGGTGCGTTTGATAGGATGAGACCAAAGGGGCAGGGGCCACGCTGGATTCGTCTCGGCACCAAATTGATTGTGTACGATCAAGCTGACCTTGACGCGTGGTTGGAGGCGAACAAAAGCCCGCCGCCGAAGGCTCGCTAGGCGCGCGAACCGCTCACCAAAGTAAGCGCCGGGACTGCCGCGCCGCTCCTCCGCCGCGAACGCTGCGCGAGGGGCGGTGCGGGGCAAACCCCTCGCGCAGCGTCCGCGGCTCCGAAGTAAGCGCCAGCAACCCAGAGGGCCGCGCTTTATCCAAATCCACCCGAGGGCCGTTCCATGGAGCGCGCACGAAAGCCGAAACAGGTGACGGCCGTTATATCCGAGGCCCTGCACTTTGATCTGCGCGTCGCGAGTCTGCACGCGCGCAAGCCCGTCTGCGCGCTCATTGTCGAGGGCTGCGCCGTCATCGCTCAGCATTACAGTGTGCTCCACACCACTGAGCGCGTCACAGGTTTGGCGCCGCAGGCTGAGCGGCAGCTGGATGGCGCCGTGCCGCGCAAGAAGGTCACGGCCACTCTGCCGGACGACCTCTATCTCAAGCTCGTCGCAGCGCGGCACTACTCGGGGCGCCCGCTGAAAGTTCTCGTGGCCGACGCCTGCCAACATATCGCAGACCACTACATCGAGCGTTGGCGCGCTGAACGCAAAGCCGCCGGTCAATCCCCATGACAGTCGGACGCCTCGCACGCGGAACGCTTTCCGCCGCCATTTTGGCGCTGGCGGCGCTGCAGATCGTTTTGACATGGGATTTCTGGGGCACCTTCGGCGGCGACAGCCAGGCGCTGACTTTGGTGTTTCAGGGCATCGGCGCCTCGCTCGCGCTGATTGAAGCCCTAGCGCTCTTGGTCGCGGGCCACGCAGCGGAGCGCGGCGAGAAAACAAGAGCCACCGCCGCGCGGCTGCTGTTTGTGCCGCTCTTCCTCGTGAACCTCGCGGGCGACATCGGCGCGATCGCCGCGTTCAGCGCAGCCGAAGAGACGCGCCGTGGACAGCTGACCGCCGCTTACGATCAGAATGCGCGCGTGGCGATGGAGACTGGCCGCGAGATTGAGCGCCTTGAGGCAGAACTCGATGGGCAGGGGCTAAACCTGCCGGCGACGGCGCTGCGTCCGCCTCTCGATCTTTTGGCCGCACGCATCGAACGCCTGGAGCGAGCAGGTGTAACCGTTCCGCGCAATCTTCGCGCCGAGCATGCTCGGCTTGAGAGCGCGCTTGCGACCGCAACCGAAATGGAAAGCGCGAAGCTGCGGCGCGACCAGGCCCTCGCCGACAACGCCCGGATTGGCGAGCGGCCAGCCGACGCACATCCGCAGTTCGAGGCGCTTGCCGCCCTGGCGCGAGACCTCGGTATCCCGGCGACACCGGAGTCCGTGAGGGTCTGGCTCGCGGCCGGCGTCGGGCTAGTAGTGAAGCTCTGGCTGGCCTTCGGCCTCTGGGCGGCATCGGTGAGAGCAGCGGGCGAGCAAACCTGGAAGCCGGTCGAGGGGAAGGGCTCACAGCCAAACCAGCCGCAACTTGAGGAGGCCGTGCCTGAACAGCCAGCCGCTACACCAGCGGCACCCAGGGCGAGGGCGGGCGGCAGGCATGCCCTGCTGGACGAAATCTGGGGCAGGGCCTGAGTGTGCAGGTCGATACCCATGACCTTCGCCGTGAATTTCTTGACCTAGATCGTGATGTCACGCCCCGCCATCGGCCTCTGACCGAAGGTTGAATCGGCTTACTGGTAGAACGATTCAACCAGTTTCTGTAAAACATAAAAGCTCTCTTTGTTCTTGTAATACGCTTAGTTGTGAGCTAGCCTGGATTCGCATTCACACAAACTGCGGGGGCGAGATGGGTCGGCCGAAGGCTAACAAACCAAGAAACTCAATAACGAATGTCAGGCTGACCGAAGAGGAGCGAGCGTCGTTTGACGCCATGGCCGCCGAGCAGGGGTTCACAAACGTCAGTGAGTACATCCGATTTCTGCACAATAGGCAGGTCTCTACGGCAGCCATCCCCGCTGAAGGTGATGCCGAACCCGCGAGCTATCAGGCGCGGTTTCCGAAGAAGCTCATTCGCTCATTTCACAAAACACGCCTTGGCGAAATGATGTGGGGCGATGCGCGCGCCTACCTCTTGCACAGCGCGAAAGCAGAAAGCGTTGATCTCATTATGACGAGCCCGCCCTTCGGGCTGGTGCGGAAGAAGAGCTATGGGAATGAGGATGCGGATGAGTACTGCAATTGGTTTCGACCATTTGCCGAGGGATTCAGGCGCGTCCTTAAGGAGGACGGAAGCCTAGTGATCGACATTGGTGGAGCATGGGTGCCGGGTCAGCCAACGCGTAGCCTGTATCACTTCAAACTGCTCATCATGCTTGTCGAAGAATACGGCTTCCACCTATGCCAAGAGCATTACTGGTGGAATCCAGCCAAGCTGCCAACACCTGCCGAGTGGGTGAATGTTCGCCGCGTTCGCGTGAAGGACGCCGTGAACTCGATTTGGTGGCTCTCCAAGTCGCCATTTCCCAAGGCTAACAATCGTCGCGTACTCGCGCCGTACAGCAAGTCGATGCAAGACCTTTTGCGTAATGGTTATGTTGCAAAATTACGTCCCTCTGGGCACGACATTTCGTCCAAGTTCCAGAAGGACAACGGCGGCTCCGTGCCGCCCAATCTGCTCGCTATAGCCAACACCGAGTCCAACAGCCGATATCAAGATTACTGTCGGGAAAAAAACATCCCGATTCATCCAGCTCGGTTTCCGCCGCAGCTGCCGGAGTATTTCATCCGCTTCTTGACGAATAAGGGCGACACCGTACTCGACCCCTTCGGCGGGTCATGCGTAACAGGGGCAGTTGCCGAAGCTCTCGGTCGAGAGTGGGTTTGCTGCGAAATGTCCGAGGAATATCTCCACGGCGCGCTTGCACGATTTACGCCGTCAGCGCCGCCGTTGTCGAAGGATCGCGTGGTGAATTACGAAATTGCCCCGCCGTGCGCAGTTCTCACAGATGAGGACGACACTCCTTTGTTTGCCGACGGAGGTGCAAAGCGCCCGCCGCTTGGAAGGTCATCAACACCCCCAGCGAAGCGACGTGGGAAAGAGCCCAAACAGGAAGAAGCCTCTCTTCCGTTCGATGAGCCGAAGCGTGCCACTGCGACTAAGAAGCAGCCGCCAACGTCACAGCCCAAGCGTCGAGTCCGTGAGGCTGCCTGAGACTGTCAAAGTCCGTCGCGAAGGGCGCAGCAGCGGCATTAGCAATACGGCTCGGCGCGCTGCGTGAGATTGCGACGAGGGAGCGCGAAAGAAGTGCGTCGCGTTCACTTGGCGAAGCGTAACTGCGTCCGTACCGCACCAGCTGATCGACCGCTTCGCGGAAGCGCGCGGTTACAGTATCGCCAGCGACGTATTTCACTTCTACAACCGCAACTACTCGGCCTAATTGACGATCAGCCACGACAATGTCCGGCCTTTCCGTTCCCAAGTTAATGCCATAATCGCTAAGCGCGGCCCGCGCGGCGACCTCCGATGGTTCCAATGTGGCGGGTGAGTGATACTCCGTGATTTGCTGCCAATAGATGTCGTACTTTCCAACAGTCACTATCGGTCGAGCAGAGTCGCCAGCCAAGATCTGCAACCGCGCGGGTGCGTCCACCGCGCGACCCAGTGCTTCGCCAACGGCAAGGCCAACCGCCAGCTCAAAGCGTCGCCAATCTTCCAATGGGCCGATGATCGCGCTTCGCGCGACCCGATCCATCGCGGCGCGTTCGCCGCGTTCCAATCCCTGCAATACCTGGTACGCTTCCACCGCCAGCCGATAAACGTGGCGGCGCGAGCGACTTGCATCACGGATTGCGCCTGCGTTTGGGCGCTCGCCAAGAGCAACCGCACGTAACGGTTCACGTAACGCTCCTATTCTCTGCACCTTTCGCATTTCAGTCTGCGCCCGCTCCAATGCGGGTAAGTATGCCGACGTTGGCCCTTGCCATGTCAGAAGGCGCGACGTGTATGAGGCCGCCTCGCGGAGCACCCATGCCAACAACTTGTTTGGGCCGGTGTTAAAACTACGGACAGGTTCGAGTGTAACGAGAGCGGAAGGCAGACCCGATTGCTGCCGATACATCCACGTCTTTCGAGCGTCGATGCGCCCGCGCGCCATCGCATCGTCAATTCGTTCGTTGTAAGCGAGAAGGGCTTGCGCTTCGTACGGGCGTTCGAGCAAATAGCGCACCAACTCCCGCACCGGCTCTGATAACGACCAATGGCCTTTGAGGATTTCGATATCGCGCCGATGCTCTAGGCGCGGCGTGTCTGCGCCAAGGCCACCACCGGTCCGAAAGTACCGTAGTAGCAAGCCCGCCGAATAGTCGACAACGGCCGCATCGAAGCTCATTAGATGGCCACGCTCTCAAGGCGTCGCCTAACGCGCGCGGCAGCAGCAGCCGTTAGGCCAAACGCAGCAATCGCAGCGTCAGCTATGCTCATTGCGTCCTGCAGCACGATGCCATCGAGCATAGGCAATAGCACCATATCAATCGCGTCGAGGGCTGCTTCGCGCATGGCTTCGTCCGCAGCGCCAACAAATGATGACTGAGGCGCTATCTCCCTAATGGCGTTGATTGCGTCGATTATCGGCGCTGGGCCGATGACACGCGCGCCGTTTATCGCCTTCCAAAGCTCGGCGAGTGGATAAACGGCCCCAGCGTTGCCAATCGCTACTCCCTTCGACGCTAGGTATTCCGCGATAAAACCAGCAAGGTCTTGCGGCGCATCAACGTACACCCAGCCGAAGCGACGGCTGAGTGCATAGGACATCTGGTACAGAGACGCCTTGTCGATGGAGTTGATGGTGGCGATCAAGCGCCACGCCTTTCCTGGTGCAAACTCATGTGGTGCCGCGTTCGGCTTCGGAATCGGCAAGATGGCGTATGGCGTGCTGTCCTTGTCGGCGAGATCAGTTCGGTACGGCAGAGTAGTCTGATGCCCCGAGAGCACCGTAAAGAGTGGCCCGATTACCTTGTCGATGTCGCATCGGTTCATCTCGTCGATGATAAGCGGGCGGTCAAAATCCCGCAGCAGGATACCGGGCACGAAATCGACGTCTCCGTTTCCAATGGGCTGGTAGCCTCCAATAATGTCCTGCGAACTCCAATCCGATGAGCCTGTCACTAGGGTCCATTGGCCACCGGGCAAGCTGCTTGCAATCCATCTCGCTAGCGAGGTCTTTCCTGTGCCGGGCGGGCCATAGAGCATGATGTGTTGTTTGCCTGATCGCAGCGCCGCGTTGATCTGCCGGTAAACGGACGGGTCAATCCCCATGAGGTCAGGGTTCTCCGGCACGGCCAATGCAGTGAAGTCGATGGTCTCCGTTGCACCTTCGCCATCCGCATCGTCGCCATCATCGGCTTCGGGCGGCGGGCCAGCTGCATCCCACGCCGCTTGAATATCGGCCTTTAGCCTATCTGCTTCGGCCTCTTGGCTGAGATCGTAGAGAGGTATGTCGACTAATGCGCCGCCAGCCGGATGGACCTTTGTTGCCGCGCGGATGGCGTCAACGGCTTCGCCATAGCTTACGCTGCGCGCTGCGCCGTTCACTTGCAGGGTCATTGCATCGGCGCGCGGGCGCAGACCAAGCATTGCAGCAAAAATGTAACCTTCGGCTTTGGTTGTGCCTTCCACGCTTCGCGTAAGCGCGCCAGTCGCGGGGCTAAAGGCAAATGCGTCCGATGATGAGCCTGCGCGCAGCGCGCCGTGAAATAGAAATAGCACGTTCGCTTCAAAATCATCCGCGCGCTTGAACGCTGTCGCGCCGGTTTGAATTAACGGAAGCACGCGAACTGCCAGCCCCGCTTTATCACCTTGAGCGGTGTTCGAGCCGCCGATACCAATTTCTTGAAGGCTCTCGGGAAGGCGAGCGGTAGTTTGCGCGTTGCGCGCGTCCACATGGACAATCCACCGTGGCGGCTTGTTCCGGGAGTATTGAGGGTTTCCCCAGAAGCCCGTCGTTTCGTCAACAACGTGTTTCCCGATGTCGGAGCCACCCTTAAACCCCGAACGAGAGAACTGAAGGTTCAGATTACGGAGGGAGGTATTGAGCCAGTTGAAAACGCTCTGTCTGTTTTTTTCGCCCTCTGTAACCATACGCTGCCCCCGATGTTGTTGCTCTCAAACCAGCGCGGGACGTTCGACCTTCCGGATTTTGGGGAGATCTGGCACGCAACGCTCTCTCAGCAATCCTAGCAAATAAAGTCCACTTGGGGTTCCTGAATATTAGATTCGTTCCTTTTCCGTAACGCTCATCTCCTTGCGGGCTCAAGATGGCACCGGTGTTGGCTCCGGGCTTGTTACGTCAATCGATCGCGACCCCCCTGAATGGTGCCATAATGGGGTGGGCCCACGCGAGGTGTGTGGCGACCGTAGAAACGTCGCCTTCATCGTCAGTATGTGATTTGTCGCCGACCTTAGATTGTCAGACGCGCTCGGCGGTAGGCGGCCGCGAGGCCTGAGGGGCGTCACCCTAAGCAGGCCTGCGGCCTTGCAGCATGGTGTGCAGTCCCTCTGGCCGCAGCTGCGTGTAGCGCTTCAGCATCTTCCAGTCTTTGTGACCGGTCACGAGGGGCACCTGCTCGATCGTGAGGCCGGCTTCGAATAGTCGGCTGGTTGCCTCGTGGCGCAGATCATGGAAATGCAGGTCGATTATGCCGAGGTCTTTGACCGCGCGCTGAAACGCCGTGCCCGCCGACTTGCCATGGTACGGAAAACACCTCGCCGGGTTGAGGCGCAGCTCGCGCTGCTCCTGGAGGATCGCCCAGGCGTCGTAACCGGTGACAGCGAGCAGGGGCACACGCTGGTGATTGCCGTCCTTGCGCCGTGGGTCTTTGCGGTCGGGAACGATGATCGTTCGGGTGCGCTCGTCGAGCGTGGTCCACTCGATGCGGAATATCTCGTCTATCCGCATGGCTGTTGCGATCGCGAACTTGATCACGCGCGACATCGGGATCGTCATACGCGGGTTGTTGTCGAAATGCGCGAATAGCTTGTCCAACTCTTGTTGCGTCGGGCGCCGGTCGCGCTCCGCCGACGGCCCCACAAGCCCAAGGCGGCGGAGGGCGACCCGTGCCAGGCGCACGGCTTCCGTGTTCACAGTGATGCCATGCACGGCTGAGGCATGCGTCATGACTGTGCCGATGAAAGAGATGTCTATCGCGAGCGTTGCGGGCCCAGCGCCGTCCTTGGCGCGCTGGCGGCCGAACATGATGATCCGCTCGCGCGTGAGATTGGCGAGGGGGGTATCACCCAGTTCGGCCTTGAGCCGTTCGAGCACGGCTTCCTTTGAGCGGCGAAGCGGCTTGCCGACCGCCCGCATGTCATCGATATGCAGGTCAATCAGGCTCGCCAGCGTGTCCCGGCGGCTAAAGCGTTTGGTAGCCGGATTGATCTCCTTATCAACGGAGACCTCAGCCGTGCGCGCCCACTCGTCCGCATCGGTCTTGCGGTGGAAAGTCTTGGAGACAGCATGGCCGTTCCTGCGGATTTGCACCCGCCACTTCGCCCCACGCTTCTGCACCGTGGCCACAGCCGTGCGCTCCTCTTTGGTCGCCTCGGAGATCACTTGGCGCTGGCACAATCTCGGCACAACGGGCCCGAAAACGTGCGGCTACAACCGGAATCTTTAGCGAACAAACGGGCACAAATGGCGTCGAAAAATTTGTGCCCAACGCTTTGATGATGCTACAAAAAGCGATGAAAAACAACGCGCACCGCTTCTCAGTCGCTCCAATGATGGATTGGACGGACCGGCATTGTCGGGCGTTTCATCGGGCGTTAAGCGGGCGGGCGGTGCTTTACACTGAGATGGTGACCGCCGATGCGGTGGTGCACAGCGTGCGTCGGGGCGAGGGCGCGCGGGAGCGGCTTTTGGCGTTTTCGGAGATCGAGCATCCGGTTGCGCTTCAACTCGGCGGGGCGGAGCCGGAAACCTTACGCCAAGCGGCAAGCATCGGCGCCGCGTTCGGCTATGACGAGATCAATCTCAATGTCGGGTGCCCGTCCGATCGTGTGCAATCGGGGCGATTCGGGGCGTGTCTGATGCGCGAGCCTGCGCTGGTGGCGGCGCTGGTCGCGGCGATGCGCGACGGCGCGGGCGCCACGCCGATCACGGTGAAATGCCGCATCGGCGTCGACGAGCAGGATCCGCAGGAGAGTTTGTTCCGTTTTGTCGAAACGGTCGCCGCGGCGGGATGTGGGACCTTCATCGTGCATGCGCGCAAGGCCTGGCTGCAGGGCCTTTCGCCGAAGGAGAATCGCGAAATTCCGCCGCTGGACTACGCCATTGTGCATACGCTCAAGCGCGCGCGTCCCGATCTCGAAATCATTCTCAATGGCGGCCTGCGCGATGTCGCGCACGGCCTGCGCGAGGCCGAAGGGCTCGACGGCGTGATGCTCGGCCGCGCCGCCTATCAGACGCCGGCGATTCTTTTGGAGGTCGATCCGATCGTGTACGGCGCGCCCGCGCCGTCGCGCGACGCCGTCGACGCAGTGCGCCGGCATTTGCCCTATATCGAAAACAATCTCGCGCGCGGGACGCCGCTGCACGTGATGACCAAATGCATGCTGGGCCTGTTCCATGGCGCGCCGGGCGGGCGCGTGTGGCGGCGCTGTTTGAGCGAGGAGGCGCATCGGCCCGGCGCCGGGAC